>CAKOMC010000006.1 GCA_934096535.1 uncultured Bacilli bacterium
CTTTCATCTTTTTCACCTCACAAACAATATAAATTTCTCAAGTATTATATCATAAAATTATAAAGTTGGAAAATTTTCTTGAACTAATTTCTTTTTAGGACTCTTTTTTGCTGATTTAATTATATAGTCATACCATTTTTGGTGCTCTTCATCCGAAAAATATCCCCCATAAATTTTTAGCGTTGCTAACTTTAAACTAGTTTCATCTTGAACATTTAAGTCTTCCATTTGTTTTTTACAATTATCACTTTCTAAGTAATCAGCTAAATCACTTTTTAGAAAATCAACAATTATTTCCTTTTGATTATTGTAAACTTTTCTTAAACTTAAAACAAAATTCTTTATTTTTAATAATAATTTCTTTTTCATTTATTCTTTATCAATCAAAGATTGATTCCTTTCCTTTTTAATAAACTATATTTTATCATATTGCTATTTTTTCGTAAATAACTTAAAATAATTTTAGAAAGGATAAGATTTCTTCTAACACCAAAAGTTTCTAATTTGCATAAAATTAAATATATGGATAATTGTAGGAAGGGTGATATTTATGGGTTTTCCTCCTAACATTAATCCAGAACTTTTTTCCATTCTTGGTGCCGTAACTGGCATTATTGTTGAAGGTGATTACACCGCTAACGAATTAAACTCTATTGGCAACTGGATAATTCTGGTGGGTCAGTTTATGCTAACAACTGCTGCCCAGCAACAATTAATAAATGGGCGCTATCAAAATAATAATGGTAGTAGAATTAGGAGTAATGCCAACAATCATTCGGTAAATAATAAACAATATACGACGCAAGAACAACTTCAAGAACTTGTAAATTATTTAAAAAGGTTAGAAGAAAAAATAGAAGAAATCACTAAATAATTATGAAAATAATTAATAAAATACTTAGTATACTTGTTACTATCTTTTTAGTAACTAACCTTGTTGTAGTCTTTTTAATTAATGTTCATTTTGGCAGTCTTGGGATGATAAAATCAGCAACTGGTGAATTAAGCCCCGATGTCAAAGTAAATGATCTATTAATTTATCAGAAGCAAAAAACTTATCAGGAAAATGACATCATTGTTTATAATATTCAAAATAAATATTCTCTAGCTAAAGTTAAAAACACTACTGAATATTTAACTTATATTAAAGATAATACTAATAAAGAATACGGTCCTATTAGTAATGCTGATATTAAAGGTAAGCAACTTGTTGTTTTAAATGCTAAGCACATTATCATATATTTTATTACGGTCTTTATTTGCTTAGGCTACTTAATTATCAACATATTACTTGGCGTTAAAGAAATGAAAAAGAACTCCGAAGTTAATACTACTTCTTAGAGTTCTTTTTTTCATCTGTATCATCTTTTATAATAACGGCGTCAACCACATCTTTGTTTTTACTTCTTTTTTTCTTTTTTTCTTCTTTAGTCATAGTTTCTTTTACCACACTTTTATTAGTTAACCAGCCGAAAATTTCTAAACCTGCATATATCATTAAGACAATACCAATTGTTTGAAAAGCCAAATTAGCTTCTAAAATGGTATAAAGTCCCGCTAAAATTAAAAGAAGGGAAATAATTAATAGACTAAAGAATTTAGGATTATTTTTTTTATCTATTTGCATGGCACTAGCAAAACGCATAATTCCACTTAATAAAATCCAACCGCCAATAACAAAACGAACCATAGCCTCAACAAAACCGGCAGCAAAGAAAAACACCGAACCGATTGCCATACAAGAAATTCCTGCTACCATAGGTATAGCTGACACTTGGGTATTTTGTCTTACTAAAATATAATTTTTAATACAAGAATATAATCCAAACAAAATTAAAATGCCCCCTAAGATTCGGGATATAACTATAACCATTGTATCTGGATTTGTAAACATGATAGCGCCCAAGATAAAAAATAAAATGGCACTAACTAGAGAACTATTATTATTGTAAGACTTAACTTCAACTCTCATAAAAAACCTCTTTTCTTAACTTAGATTATACAATAAATAACGCTCCATGGCTAGCAAAATATCCTTGCTTTTTTACCATTTTCTTAAGTCTTTCTTACTATATAATATATATATACTTAATTATATAGTATTTTCATTATTATATATAGATATTGTTTTTATCTTCAAACTAATTTTGTCCTTAAAGCAATATTAAGGGTGGGTGGGTTGGGAAGTAATCATAAAAATCCTAAATATTATTTTCAAAATTTTTCACAAAACTTTCAAGAAAATACTCATTGCTAATATTAACCAATTAGTGTATTATACGGTATAGGTGATTGCACATGAATTTAGAAAAATCTTACCTTTATTTAAAACAAATTTTAAAACAAGGCGATACTATCGTCATTGGCGTTTCTACTGGCCCAGATTCTATGTGCTTATTATATCTTTTAGAAAAAATCCAAAAAGAAATACCCGTTAAAATCATTGTTGCTCATGTAAATCACCATGTTCGTAAAGAAGCAATAACCGAAGAAAAATATATCAAAAAATATTGTCAAAAACACAAAATCATTTGTGAAGTTGCTAATCTTAAACCAGTAAAAAACAATTTTGAAGCTGTTGCCCATGAATTTCGCTATGCTTTTTTTAAAAAACTAATTAAAAAATACCAAGCTAATTACTTAATGACCGCTCACCATGGCGATGATTTAATCGAGACTATCTTAATGCGTCAACTAAGAGGAGCATCTTTAAAAGGGTATGCGGGTATGAGTTTGCAGACTTCATATGAAAACTTTAGTCTGGTAAGACCCCTTCTATTATATACAAAAGAAGATATCCTGGAGTTTGCCTCTTTAAATAACATTAAATATTTTGTAGATAATACCAACTTTTTAGATGATCACCTTCGCAACCGTATTCGTCAAAATATTTTGCCGGCTTTAAAAAAAGAAAATCATAATGTTCACTTAAAATATTTGCAATTTAGCGAAGAATTAGTGGCAGCTGACAAAGTTTTACAAAACCTTACTAATGAAATTATAAAACAAGTATATAATAATAATAGGTTACTAATACCCGCATTTTTAAAGCAAGACAAGGTGATAGAAGAGCGAATAATTAAATTGATTTTAAAAGATTTATATAAAGACAATATTAATATCATAACCAATAAGCAAGTTACTAACATTATTGCTATGATTTACCGCAAAAAACCTAATGAAACTTTACTATTACCCAATGGTTTTATAGCAATTAAAAATTATAACGAATTGTATTTTAATAAAAAAAATTTAAAAGAAGTAAAAATAGATAATAAGAAACATAAACTAAGGGCTGTTAATAATTATAATAATCAAATAATCAAAATAGTTGGTGAGTGTAGTGATACTTCTAATTATGTAACAAGACTAGATAGTAGCGAGCTTAATCTGCCTCTTTATATCAGAACCAGAAAAGATGGCGATAAAATGACTATTAAAAATATGGCTGGTTCTAAAAAGATAAAGGATATTTTTATTGAAAGTAAAGTTCCTATGGCGAAAAGAAATTCATGGCTTTTAGTTTGTGATAATGATGATAATATCATTTGGTTACCAGCTTTAAAAAAATCAAAATTTGATAAAGAAATTAATGAAAAGTATGATATAATACTAATGTTTATAAAAGAAGGAGAATAAATATGAATAAAAAAAGACAGAATGCTGCCAAACAGTTTACACCTTATTTAGTTCTAATCTTGATAATCTGTGCCATGTTATTCCTATATAGTGGTACTGCAACAAAGGTACATGAATTAAAAACTGGTGAGTTTTTAAAATATATAAATGAAGGTAAAGTTACCGAAATGACTATTACTCCTAAGAGTGATGAATCGGTTTACTATATTACTGGTAAAATTGATGGTTATAGCGATAAAGAAACCTTTACCGTTCGTATCGTTGGGGAACAATTAGATACGGTAACAGCTTATGCTACAAGCCATAGTCTAAATCTTTATGATACTAATAAAGACCCAGGAAGTAGCGTTATTCCATATATCGTTGTTAATGTGCTTCCAATCGTTGTTATTTGTGCTTGTGGATATGTTCTATTTATGAAAATGTCAGCAGGGAACAATAAATCAATGGACTTTGGTCGTTCTCGTGCTAAATTAAGCGAAGACGGTGGTAAAGTAAGATTTACCGATGTTGCTGGTTTAGATGAAGAAAAAGAAGAGGTAAGTGAATTAATCGACTTCCTTAAAAATCCTAAAAAGTTCCAAAAATTAGGAGCAAGAATTCCTAAAGGCGTTCTTTTAGTAGGGCCTCCCGGAACTGGTAAAACATTACTTGCTAAAGCTGTAGCAGGTGAGGCCAATGTACCATTCTACTACATATCAGGCTCTGATTTTGTTGAATTATTTGTTGGCGTTGGTGCTTCTCGTGTAAGAGATATGTTCAAACAAGCTAAACAATCTGCCCCATGTTTAATTTTCATCGATGAAATTGATGCAGTTGGTCGTCAAAGAGGTTCTGGTATCGGCGGCGGTCATGATGAACGCGAACAAACCCTTAACCAATTATTAACAGAAATGGATGGCTTCGGCGCTAATGAAGGTATAATCATCATAGCAGCTACGAATCGTCCTGATGTTTTAGACCCAGCCCTATTACGCCCTGGTCGTTTCGATAGACAAGTAACAGTTAGTCTACCAGATGCTAAGGCTCGTGAAGAAATCTTAGGAGTTCATGCTCGTAACAAAATATTTGCCGATGATGTTAACTTAAAAGCTTTATCGCAAAGAACTCCGGGATTTAGTGGCGCTGATTTAGAAAATTTATTAAATGAAGCTGCTTTACTTGCTGTTCGTCGTAACAAAGAAGCTATTACTATGGATGAAATTGATGAAGCAACTGACCGTGTCTTAATGGGACCTGCTAAGACATCTCGTAAAATTTCTGATAAAGAAAAACATCTTGTGGCCATCCATGAATCAGGTCATGCCGTAATCGGTATTAAACTAGCTGATGCCCAAGAAGTTCATAAAATCACCATTATCCCAAGAGGTATGGCTGGTGGCTATACTATGATGCTTCCAAAAGAAGAAAAAATGGGCATTATGACTAAAGAAGAACTAGAAAGTCAAATTATTGGCTTAATGGGTGGTCGTGCTGCTGAAAAAATCTTCTTAAACGCAACAACCACGGGAGCTTCTGACGACTTTAAAAAAGCTACGCATATTGCTAGAAGTATGGTAACTAAATACGGTATGTCTGATTTAGGTCCAATGCAATTAGAAGAAGAACAAGAAGGTGTCTTCTTAGGTCGCGATTACAATAAGACTAAGAACTTCTCTGATCAAGTAGCTTTAGAAATAGATAAAGCAGTTCGCAAAATAGTTGATGACTGCTACGATAAAGCTGTTGAAATTCTAAAGAAAAACGAAAAATTAGTTAATTTACTTGCCGATGCTTTAATGGAAAATGAAACTTTAACTAAAGAGCAAATCGAATGCTTAGTGGAAACTGGTAAAATGTGTCCAGCAGATCCCAAACCAACTGCTGAACCAACAATGGTTAAACTAAAAGAAGTTGCTAAATCTAAGGGAATCAAAGGTTATGCTAAAATGACTAGAGAAGAACTAGAAAAAGCTATTGAAGAATCTGAAAAATAATAAAATAAATAGTTATAAACGATATAATGATTATTAATAAAGTCTTTATATCGTTTTTTTGATTTCCGAGCCAAAATTGAAAAAATATAATATAGAAACAATTACTATGCCCCATTAAAGCGGCAATTAAAACATTATAAAAACAAAAAATACTTTATGCTTTAATTTACATACCTTAAGAGAAATGTTATACTTTTGTTAGAAAAAGAAATAGGAGCTAAAATGATAAAACAAATAAATAATAATAAAATCTTAATAATTAGCCACTTGGCTGATATTGATGGTATGGGTTCAATAATACTTGGTAAATTCTATTTTAAAAACTTTGATTTTTTACTTGCGGATAATAATCAAAATTTTGACTTAGAAACTGATATCGAGGCTAAAAATTATGAAACTATCTATATTTGTGATTTAGGATTTTCTGAAAAAAATTTAAATTATTGTTTAAATCATCCAGAAATTGCTAATAAAATAAAGAATTTTGACCATCATGAGTCTGAAGAAGCAAAAAATAAGTATCCTTTTGTAAATGAAGTTATTAAATTAAATGGTCGTTTAACATGCGCTACCGAATTGTTCTATAATTACTTGCTGACTTTACCTAATAGTGATTTTTTAAAAAACGATTTCTTTAAAAAGATGGTTAATGCTATTCGTTGTGAAGACACTTGGGCTTTTGAAGCTGAAAATAATACTTTAGGACCTGACTTAGCAACCCTTCATGCTTTTTTGGGAGCAACAACATTTATTGATGTGATATCTAATCTAAATTGTACTGGTGATTTTTACCTTCCTAAAGCATATGAAGATATAATAGCTAGTCAAAATGCCGCTAAAGATTATGATGTTGCAAATTATGTTAAGAAATCTAGATTAATTGAATATAACAACTATAAAATTATTGTTTCAATCAGTGAAGGCTATCGTTCTTATGTTGGCAATGAACTTATGAAAATGTATCCTGAGGCTGATTTTGCCTTAATTATTAACTTTTATCGTTTGACTTGTTCTTTAAGAATTAATAACGATAAGTATGATTTAGGCCAAATTGCTCAAGAATTTACTCCTAATGGTGGCGGTCATAAAAGAGCAGCTGGCTTCCAATTTGATGAGCGTTCTATTCCTAAGATAGAGGAAATTATCTCTAAATACTTAGGAATGCTAAAAAATTAAGACAAAATAATTTTTATATGTTAAAATAAAGTAGCAGAAGTTTTGACGAAGGTGGTATTAAAATGACAAAAATAATTGCTTTAGTAAATCAAAAGGGCGGCGTTGGTAAGACAACATCTAGTATTAATTTATCAGCAGCTTTAGGAAAAGAAGGCAAAAACACTTTATTAATTGATTTAGACCCGCAAGGAAATGCAACGACTGGTCTTGGAATTAATAATGGCGACATTAAACATGATATTTATGATGTAATGACTGGTGCTTGTGATGTAAAAAGTGCTGTAATAAAAACTAAATTTAAAAATTTATCCATGATTCCTGCAACCTTAAATCTAGCTGGTGTTGATGTTGAATTTGTGAAAGCTATGTTAGAAGACTCTAACTTTCGTCAAAATGAACAATTAAAGTTGAGTTTAGAACCATTAATGGGAACCTATGATTACATAATTATTGATTGTCAGCCATCGCTTGGTATTACAACAATGAATGCTTTAGTTGCCAGTAACTCGGTAATTATTCCTGTTCAATGTGAATTCTTTGCTTTAGAAGGTATAACTCAATTATTAAATTCCATAATCATGGTCCAATCTAATATGAACCCAGGTCTTCGGATTGAAGGAGTTTTGCTTACGATGTTAGATGGTCGTACCAATATCGGACTAGAAGTAATTGAAGAAATTCGTGGTTACTTTAAAAATAAAGTTTTCAATACCATTATTCCTCGCCTAGTTCGTTTAGTTGAGGCCCCAAGTCATGGCAAACCAATAAGCGACTACGACCCAGATAGTAGAGCAACACTTGCTTACCAAAATTTAGCAAAGGAGGTTATTAGTAGAGATGGAAACTAAAAGAAAAGCCTTAGGTAAAGGTTTAGAACAATTATTTACCAATGAACGCATTGATTTTGATAATTTTGAAAAAGGCTTAGTTGAAGAAGCTAAACCAAATGAAATTGTTGAAATAAAAATCAGTGAAATTCGTTCCAACCCTTACCAACCTCGTAAGATTTTTGATGAAGAAGCCCTAAACGAGTTAGCCTCATCCATAAAAGAACATGGTATTGTTCAACCAATTATTGTTAAAAAAAGTATAAAAGGGTATGAATTAGTTGCTGGTGAACGCCGTACTAAAGCTGCTAAAATAGCGGGCTTGGAAACCGTTCCTGCAATCGTTAAAGATTTCGATGATGAACAAATGATGGAAATTGCTCTAATCGAAAACATTCAAAGAGAAAATTTAAATCCAATTGAAGAAGCGATGGCTTATGATAGTATTTTAAGAAGTAGTAATATTACTCAAGATGAATTAGCTAAAAAATTTGGTAAAAGTCGCAGCTACATTACAAATAGCTTAGGACTTCTAAGACTTCCTGATGATACGAAAAAATATGTTGAAGATAACAAACTATCAATGTCGCATGCTAGAGCTTTATCAAAATTAGAAGATAATGACCAGATTAATCGTCTTGCTAATAAAATAGTTAATGAAAACTTAAATGTTCGTGCCATTGAAAATATTACTCGTGATATTCATGACCAAGAAATTAAAAAAGAAAAAGACGAAAATACTTTATTCGAGTTTAAACAATATGACACTTTAAATACTAACCATATCTATGAAGATGCCATGCGTGAAAAATTCGGTATCAAGGTAAAAATAACTGGTAAAAAAATAGAAATACCCTACTCTTCACAATTGGAACTACAAAGAATTTTAGAATTAATGGATGTTAAAATTGAAGGATAGTTATGAAAATATTAGAAACGATTTTAAAAATTATTAGAACTAAGCAAGTTTATACCCCTATAATTGCTATCTTTTTAGGAATTATAGCTTGTAAGGGAATAAACAGTGCTTTACAAAAAATGTTGAAATTAAACGATGGCAAAAACTCTTATGAACACAAGAAAAAAAGAACTATTATCGACTTATGTTCCAATATTTTTAAATATGTTATCATTGTCATTGTTGCTATTATAATTCTTGATGCTTATGGCATTGATACAAAATCAATAATTGCGGGATTAGGTGTTTTATCTGCAGTTTTAGGTTTAGCACTTCAAGATACCTTAAAAGATTTTGTGGGAGGCGTAAGTATTATTTTAGAGAATTATTATGTGGTTGGGGACATTGTTACGTTTGGAACATTCACTGGTGAAGTAATTGAATTAGGCTTAAAAAGTACAAAAATTAAAAACTTTAATGGCGAAATTTTAATCCTTGCTAACCGTAATGTAAATCAAGTAATTAACTTGTCTCAAGCTAAGCAAAATATTTTCTTAGAAGTTAGTGTAGCATATGAAGAACCAACTGAAAAAGTTGAAAATTCCCTAAAAAAAATCATACCAGAAATTGAAAAAATTAATTATGTTGTCAAAAAATCAGTAGCTTATTTAGGAATATCATCTTTAGGCGATTCAGCTGTTACTTATCTTCTAAAAATTCAAAGTCTCCCAGATAGACAATGGCAAGTTAAAAGAGATGCTCTAAGAATTATAAAAAATACATTTGAAGAAGATAATATAAAAATTCCATATCCACAGATCGAGGTGCATCATGGACAAGACATATAAGTTAAACGACCAAGTAATAATGAAAAAGCCTCATGCTTGTGGGACTAACCTTTGGCAAATAGTAAGAACAGGTGTTGATATTAAAATAAAATGTATCAACTGTGGCCGTGAAGTTATGCTTGATCGTTTAGAATTTAATAAAAAATTAAAGAAAGTTCTAGGTGATAACGATGCAAAATAAAAAAGATAAAGTATCTTTAAATCCCATAATGACTTTAATGATATTAATTGGTTTAGCTATTTTACTAAGTGGTATTCTTGCCCTATTTGGCGTGGGCGCTACCAATCCAGCCGAAGGCAATTGGGTTGCAGTAGAATCTTTGCTAAGCCTTCGCGGTATAAAATACATTTTCCAGTCAACAGTATCTAACTTTGCATCCTTTACACCTTTATCAATGCTAATTATTATTTTAATTGGTATTGGTATAATGGATAAAAGTGGATTTTTAAAAACAACATTTTCACTACTAACAAGAAAATTTCAAAAGAAAACAATAACTTTTGTCTTAGCGCTTATCTGTATAATTTCATCAATCGGTGGTGATCTTGCTTATGTGGTTATGATACCATTAAGTGCGTTACTATTCTACTATGGACGCCGCAACCCCTTGCATGGTATTGTAATAAGCTTTGCTGCTCTTACTTGCGGAACCGGATTAAGTGTATTTAAGACTAGTGTAGATTCTAGCCTAGATGTTCTAACTTTAGATGCTGCTCATATTTTAGATTCATCTTATACTTTAAATTATTTAGGTTACTTTATTATTATGACAGTTGCTATTATTGTTTCTTCGGCCGTTATAACTTATATTGCTGAAAAATTTAGTGTAAATGATGTTCCTAAATACGAGTTTAAAGATGAAAAAAAAGAATTCAAGTTAGCTAAAAGAGATATTAGAGGTCTAATTTTTGCGGGAACCTTTGGTATCATATATCTTTTAATATTTATCTATAATATAATTCCGGGGCTACCTTTAAGTGGTAACTTACTAGATTATTCTCAGAAACTTTATATAGATAGATTATTTAATCCTAATTCCTTTTTCTCACAAGGTTTTGTCTTCATTATAACAATTTGGTTTGTTATCCTTGGTTTATTTTATGGTCTTGGGTCTAGAAGTATTAAGAGCAATAATGATTTCTGTGATTACTTAACCCATTCTTTAGATGGTATAGGTCGAACAATTATCTTAATATTGTTATCTTCCATCTTAATTAATGTGTTTAAAAAGACTAATATTGGTATTGTTGCCACTTCATTAATTGGTAACTTAATAAGTAACTGCAAATTTACGGGTATACCTTTACTGTTAATGTTCTTCTTTGGAACTGCTTTAGCAACTATTCTTTTACCAAACACCGTTAATAAATGGACAATCCTTGCTCCAACTTGCGTTCCAACTTTAATGAATGTTGGTTTCAGTCCAGAATTTATTCAAGTGATATTCCGTTTTGCTGAAAGTATGACTTATGGTTTAACCCCAATTATGGCTTACTTTGTAATCTATTTAGCCTATATGGAAAAATACAATACTGCTGATAATCCAATTGGTATATTTAAGATTTTAAATTATCAAAAGAAATATGCTTTAGCAGCTGGCGTTGTCTTCCTTGTCTTATCAATTATTTGGTACTTAGTTGGTTTGCCAATTGGTATTGGCGTTATGCCTACAATCTAGATTTAACTAATGGATGGTTAAATCTTTTTTGATTTATTAAAACTTAAATAAAATAAATGTTATAATAGTAACAGGAAGTGTTTAAAAATGCAAAAAATTATTAAAGGATTACTACTTTTGACAGGAATTTGCTTACTTTGCGCATGTAGTAGTAATAGAAATACCGATACCAAAATCACATTTGATAATAATGGTTTTCTAACTAAAGAAGCCATAAAAAACATTCAAGCTGCCGACAATTATATAATTTTAGATGTTAGAACCCAAGAAGAATATAATGAAAAACACATAGTTGGGAGTATTTTGATACCTTATGATAAAATATCCGCCCAAACCGTTAAGATAGATAAAGATAAAACCATATTAGTTTATTGTCGTTCGGGAAAAAGAGCAGCCACTGCTTTAGAAAAATTAAAAGAATTAGGTTACACCGCATACAATATGGGTGGCCTTGCCAATATTGATTTACCTAAAGAATAATAAATCTATAAATAAAATTTATAATTTAATATAGAAAAAAATTATAGAAAAGATAAAGAAATAAGAGAAAAATATGATTAAAAGAATAATAACAACCAAAGATGCTAAGATATGTGATGGTCTTCTAACTAAATTGATACTAAATGAGAGTGAATATGATAAATTGCTACCAAAAAACTTTATCGTGCAAGATTATTTTCAAAATGTTATAAAAGATGAAAAAAATATATTACTTGGTTATATTGTTGATAAGCAAATAATCGGTTATATCTTCTTAAAAAACATAATAAAAGATAAGAATGCTGGTTACCTAATAGATGGGCTTTTCATTGAAGAAAACCATCGTCGTAAAGGTTATGCTAAAGAACTTTTAAAATATTCTTTAGATTTATTAAAAGAAGAAAATCCTGCCTTTATTGAAATAAATGTTCTATATGCTAATAAAGTAGCTAGAAAACTATATAAATCATTAGGATTTCAAGATTTTAAAATAACTATGCGAAAAATAGATAATTAAAAGAGTAATAAAAATGCGCCAAAAAACTTAAATGATACGAATTATTACTTAAAAATGGTTAAATAAATTGCCTTTTTAGTCCTTTTTATTTATAATTAACAAAGAGGAAGTGGTATTATGGCTTTGAAAGCCGGAATCGTAGGTCTACCAAATGTTGGAAAATCTACTTTATTTAATGCAATTACAAAAAAGAATATATTGGCAGCTAACTATCCGTTTGCAACTATCGAACCAAATGTTGGCGTTGTAACTGTTCCTGATACGCGTTTAGAATTTTTAGAAAATATGTATTTACCATCAAGAACAATTCCTACAACTTTTGAATTTACGGATATAGCTGGTTTAGTAAAAGGAGCAGCAAAAGGCGAAGGATTAGGAAATAAATTTTTATCCCATATTCGTGAGTGCGACTGTCTTGTTGAGGTTGTTCGTTGCTTTGATGATGCTGATATCATTCATGTTGAAGGAAAAACCGACCCAATTCGTGATATCGAAATCATTAATGTTGAACTTATTTTAGCGGATTTAGAAATTGTAACTAATCGAATTTCTAAGATTGAAAAGAAAGCTCAAACTACTAAGGAAAAAGATGCTGTTTTAGAATATGAAACCTTAAAAAAATGTGAAAATTCTTTAATGAATAATATCCCTTTAAGAAGAGTTGAGTTTAATGATGATGAATTATTATTGATTAAAAACTTTAATTTTATTACCCAAAAACCTATCATTTATGCTGCTAATGTCTCCGAAGACGATTGTATAATTGGTGAAAATGAGTATACAAAATTAGTTAAAGAGTATGCTAAAAATGATGATGCTCAAGTTATTGTCATGTGTGCAAAAATGGAAAGCGAACTAGCCGAACTAAGTGATGACGATAAAAAAGCCTTTATGGACGATTTAGGCCTTACTAATAGTGGCCTTGATAAATTGATTTTTGCCACTTATTATTTACTGGGTTTACAAACTTTCTTTACTGTTGGCAAAGACGAATGTCGTGCTTGGACCTTTAAAAAAGGAATGAAAGCTCCCGAATGTGCGGGTTTAATTCACAGTGATTTTCAAAGAGGATTTATTAAAGCTGAAGTTACCAGCTTTAATGATTTAGAAAAACTTGGTAGTGAAAAAGCCGTTCAAGAAGCTGGAAAACTACGCTTAGAAGGTAAAGACTACATCATGCAAGATGGCGATATTGTTCTATTCCGTTTTAATGTTTAAAATATAAACAATTTTAATTAGAAAAGGGGAATTACCTTGCAATTTAAAATAATTACAAAGGAAGAATTTTTAAATTATCGTGATAATTTTAATTATAACTTTTACCAAAACCCTTCATGGGGTGAGGTAAAAAAGAAGAACGGCTGGAATAGTTTTTATACAGCCGTTTTTGATGAGAAAAATAAACCAATTCTTCTAAGCTTAGTTTTAGCCAAGAAAATTTTGAATAAATATCTTTATTATGCTCCTCGGGGGCCTCTTTTGAAAAATGATGTTGACCGCAAAAAAGTTTATCAATTTTACTTGCAAGAAATGAAAAACTATTTAAAAAATAAAAAAGCTATTATGTTTAAATTTGACCCTTTAATTCTATATGCCAAACATGATAAAGAAGGTCAAACTATAAGTAATGAAACCGAACAAAATTTTGTTGATTTCCTAGAAAAGCAGGGAGCTAAACATCGAGGATTTACTATTGGCTACACCGATGAGGCTCAATTTAGGTGGTCTTATGCCTTAGACATTCAAAATAAAACATTTGCTGATTTAACTAAGGATATGAATACTAGATGTAAACGCAGTATTAAAAAAGCTTTAAAATATCCCTTAGTTATTCAAGATGTAACCGATGAGACAATCAAAGATTTTAAAGCTATTATGGAAAGTACTGCCCAAAGGCAACATCACAGTGATAGAGCGCTCTGTTATTATCAAACTTTAAAAGACAATTTAAAAGATATTATCCGAATGTGTCTAGTCTATTTAGATAAAGAAAAATTTTTAGAAGATATTAAGATGGGTAAATATATTATTGATGAAAAAATTTTAGAAAATATAAAACAAGATGAAAGAAACATGATACCTTTAAGTGCCGGTGTATTTATTTTTGATAAAGACCGTTTTAATTATGTATATGGGGGAACTTATGCTAAGTATTTTCCTTTTATGGCTCCTTATAAAATGCAGGTAGAAATGCTAAAATATGCCCTTGAAAAAAAGATGAACTACTATGACTTTGGGGGCATTTCCGGAAATTTTATTCCGGGTACTCCCGAATATGGTGTATATGAATATAAAAGAGGTTATGGCGGTTTTGTAATCGAATATATTGGCGAATTTGATCTAGTTACAAACAAGAGAGCTTATTTTGCTTACACTCATGGTTTAAAAATTTATGAAGCATTACTAAGAATCACCAAGAAATTTAAAAAAAATTAACAGATTAACATAGAATATGGTAATTTTTCTTTTAAATTTCATAAATTAATGGTATGATTTTCTTAATTAGAAAGAGGGAATAATATGCGTATTTATAATTCACTTACTGATAAATTAGAAGAATTTAAGCCTATAAAAGAAGGCCAAGTAAGCATGTATGTATGTGGACCAACTGTCTATAACTATGTTCACATTGGAAACATGCGTCCAGTTATAACCTTTGATATGGTAAGAAATTACCTAGAGTATCTAGGATACAAAGTAACCTATGCTTCTAACTTTACCGATATCAATCCTAAAATCATTAAAGCTGCAGAAGAACTTGGTATTACTGAAAGAGAAGTAGCCAATAAATTTATTGCCGCCTATTTAAAAGATTTAGAAAATTATCAATGTGGTAAAATTGATGTTCACCCCACAGTTATAGAAAATTTAGATAACATTTACACTTTTATTCAAAAACTAATTGAAAAAGGTTTTGCTTACGAAGTTGATGGTGATGTTTATTTCCGAGTAAGTAAAATTAAAGATTATGGTTGTCTTTCTAACAATACTTTATCTGAATTAGAAAGTGGGGCCCGTTTAGAAATCGATGAAAAAAAAGAAGATCCATTAGATTTTGCTTTATGGCGTAAATCAACCGAAGGCGAACATTTTACCTCACCTTGGGGCGAGGGTATTCCGGGATGGCATACTGAATGCGTCGTTATGATAAATAGTCTTTTTGGTAAAAAGATAGATATTCACGGTGGGGGCGTAGATTTGAAATTTCCTCATCATGAAAATGAAATTGCCCAAAGTATGGCCTTGAATAATAATCACCTTGCCACATTTTGGATGCATAATGGACATATTAATGTAGAAGGTATTAAGATGAGTAAGTCCTTAGGAAACTTTATTTTAGCTAAAGATTTTATTCAGAATAATAAGGCTAATGTTGTAAAACTTGCTATGTTTAAAACCCATTATCGTTTACCTTTCAATATTAAAGAAGAATTATTTAAAGAATGTAGTATGCTAGATGATAAAATTTATAATACTTTAAAACAAGCCAATCTTAAAATTCAAATAGACGGTACTTTAATTAAGCAAATAACCCAAGATGAAAATATTAATAAGATTATGGACGAAGATTTTAACACCCCAAATTTAATTACCTATCTTTTAGAACTTTTAAAAGAATTAAATATGGCTCTTCGCAGTAATGGAGAAATTGGTTCACTTTATGATAAAATTAACTTAATCATTAATATTTTAGGACTTCATTATGACTTAAAAACTTTAAGTGCTGATGATAAAAAAATTTATCAAGAATGGTTAGAAGCGAAAGCTAATAAAGATTATAATAAAGCCGATGAATTAAGAAAAACCTTAGTAAAAGAAGAAATTCTATAAAGTAAAATAGGAGTAAAATGGATACAATACTAATATTATTAATTATATTAATACCCTTAATTGCCCAAGTTAAAATAAGTAGCAGTTATAATAGGTATAAAAAAGAAAAGAATACTTGCAAGCTAACGGGACAGGAAGTAGCAAGAAGAATATTAGATGAAAACGGTTTGCAAGATATTCATATTGTTGAAATAAAAGGCGAATTGACAGACCATTATGATCCAACAAGAAAAGTTGTTCGCTTATCAACAGATATATTTCATGGAGATACTGTAGCGGCCGCTGCCGTCGCGGCTCACGAATGTGGCCATGCTATTCAGGATAAAGAAAATTATACTTTTTTAAGAATTCGTTCTGCCATATATCCAGTTGTTAATGTTGCTACCAGTGTTTCATATTACATAATATTAATAGGCTTTTTATTCCAAGCACTTAAGTTGGTCTACCTTGGTATTGGTTTAACTTGTTGTGGGTTGCTTTTCCAATTAGTAACTTTACCAGTTGAGTTTGATGCTTCCAAAAGAGCTTTAAACAAATTAGAAAAATATCACTTGTTAGCTGAAGTTGAAATAGAAGGCGCTAAAAATGTCTTATCGGCAGCAGCTCTAACCTATGTTGCGGGCGTTATGGCCTCAATTCTTCAAATATTAAGACTCCTTTTAATTGCCCGTAGTCAAGACCGAGATAATTAGTACTTGGTCTTTTTTTATAATAGTCCAAGTAAGTTATTATTATTTTTGATTAATTAGGCAGGTAAAAGTATGACTTGTAAATTGTTATAATTTGTGTTAATATAACAGCCGAATGGGGGATACGCATGAAAATCGGTGATATTAAAGTTATCGATAACATAAACTATCTCATCTTAGATATACTTGAAAAGAATAATAATATTTATGTTATGGTTACAAAATTAGATAAAAATAATGAATCAACAATGGACGAATACAAAGTCTATGAGGTAACAAATGGGGATTGGAAACAAGAAGAAAATCCAAAAATTTTAAATGGATTGTTACCAATATTTACAGAAAACATTAGGAAATTGGTAGCAAATTTAATGGGGGAATAGAAATGAAAAATAAAGTTATGGAATTAACAAATAAAGAATATGAATATTTACAAAATATTAATTTAAATTTAACTTATCAAGAACATATTTATTTTGATTATGATTTTATTATAAATAATATTGATAAAACACCAATTGAAATTTATCGTATGAATGACGGTATTGATAAAAGCACACTTTCATGGTTTGATGACTTATTTGCTAAAAATTTAGAGTCGTTTTGGGGACCAACTTTTGCTGAGAATTTTACTGATAATTTAAGACGCGATAATGTAGATTGCCCACTAAACGATAAAGAAAGCGCCATATTTAAGGATTATGTTAAATATAAAAGAATATTTGCTCTGTCTTTAAAAATGATGGCTGAAAATAAAACGGAAACATTTGTAAAGGCTTATGATGATGGTATTACCACTTCTTCTGATGATGAAGTAAAGGATTATACAGCAAAGCTAAGTTCAACAACTGACGGTGATTTTGATACTCCTGATAAAGGTTATATTAATTTTAAACCTATTATAAAAAAATATATCTATGTTTATAAAGATAAAAAGAAACCAAAGATTCCTAATGATACCAGTTTTGAAGATTTAATGAAAATTACACAGAAAGCTGCAAATAATGAAGAGTTAACTAAAGAAGAATTTGAAATTGCGGATTACATCGCTGAAATGATTGAAGAAGATTCATTAGAAGAAGCATTTAGTCCTAAAAATCCTAATCAAGCTAATAATAAAATTTATACAATTTTTATTGTTGCAGCTCTAATTGATAGTTTGTTTAAAAGAAATTACTCTGATAAATATTCTGAATTTTTTAAGGACATAGATAGTATAAGCCATGAAACAGAATTAGAAGGTGGTAATAAAAACACCCCATTTGGAAAATCAATAAAAAATATAACTTCTTATTCAAGCAAAATAAAGATTTTAAATAACTATCAAGATTATGGAAAGTATGTTTTTGCTTCTTCGTTAAGATATCAAATGTTAAAAGATAAAAATGGCGTTAGCGATGAAATTGTTGCTGAAGATAATAAAAAATATTTTGATAGACAAGATAATGGTCAAGAAATATCATATAATATAATTGATGACGATAATACTAAAAAAATAAAACTTAAACTTACTAGCGGAGAAATAGAAGCAGATAATTCGACTATTGAGGCAACTCGTAATTTCTTGGAAAATGCAAATGCCAAACAATCAACATATTCTAAATTATCTGAAATTATTGGAAAAATGCTAGAAAAGCAACCGCTAAATGAAGATGAAAAAGAATTATTACAAAGTAATAACATTCCTGAAAATTCTAGTGAAGAAGACCTAAAAAAGAAAAAAGATGAATCAGAAAATGAATTTAATAGATTAAAGGAAGGCGAAACTATTAGAACTGCTTCAATTGAAACTTTAGATAAAGCAGAAAAAATTTTAAAATATGTAACAAAAAAGAAGAAAAATGATTTTGGTAAGATTAAAGAAAAGGTAAAAGATTTAAAGAATCTTGCAAACCCAGAAATTTTAAAGAAATGGGCTAAAAAACTACCAAAGGCTGTTTGCCCAATAATTGGCGGCGCTGTTGGTTACAACCTAGCCTTCGTTTTAGGACCAGTTGGCATTGTTGCGGCCAACGCCATTGGCGCAATCATAATAACCCAAGCTCGCGCTTATGCTAATATTTTAGCAGAAAAAGAAATGAATGGAGATAGCGCTACAATAGATTCTGCCTCAAAGCCATCTAATAAATTATGTAATAAAGTAAGCGCTTTACTAAGAACAGCCAACTTAGAAAAATTAGCTACATTTAATATGTTTGAGAAGCTATCAAACTCAAAATCTGAAAAAATTAGTAATTTCTTCAGTAATAAAGAAGTTTTAATAACTATAGCCAATACAGTTACTGCTGGCTTAGTAGCAATGGATTTAAATGCCTTAAGAAGAGTCATTTCTAAATTGGCTAAACACCAAAATGAAATTCATAAAAAAGAATTTGAATCAGACAGCAATTTAGGAGCTAACAAAGGTGAAATTAAACCAAGTACTGGAACTGGTAGTGAATCAGGAAGCGGCTTAACCTCTGGTGCTGGAAATACTAATGAAATTTCAATGAAAGTGGGAGACAATATCGGCACCGAAAGCAAAATAATCAATGGCTATAAAAATTCATATGATGCTTATAACGGAGTTAATGGTGTTCATTTAAATCAAAGCATTATAAATGATGGTGATACAATCATTAAAAACTTATATTATAATAGTAATGGTAAAATGATTAAATTACCTATAGAACATGGTCAAGACATCATTGAGACTATTGAAAATTTAGGAATAAATCCTAAAGATGTAGTAGCTAACTTAGCTAACAGTGATGGTACTGGTAGAGCTTGGGTACATGTTACCGATGTAGCTAAAACTTTAGGAAGAAGCTTATAATGAAAGATAAAATAATAAATTTGCACGATGGGACTTCTATCTATATAGCAGATGAATTAGATTATAACGGTAGGCGTTATGTCTATGGTCTACAATATGACAAAATGACTGCCAATGTAACAGCTAAATATTATATTTTAGAAGTAATAGTTAGTGATAATAAATTAAAATTAAAAAGAATTGAAGATAAAATGTTAAAAGATGAAATTTATACACAGTTTACATCTAAACAATTTGCTAAAATTCTTGAAGATTAAAAATAAAAGTTTTGTGATTTTTTGCACAAAACTTTTTATAAATTATAGAATAAAAAAATAACCTAATGTATAATAATTTAAGAGGTTAATATGCACGAAGTAATAACAGTACAAAAATTTAGTGAAAATGAATGGCTTATTGATGGCATACTAGAAGGAAATCCCAATGCTAAAAATATTGTAATCATGCTTCATGAAGGCGGATATAACAAAGATGAAAATGGCATTTTTCCTGTAGTTGAAAATGATATTATCAAAAAAGAAAATAATAAAATAAAGTTTCGAAATAAACCATATGGCAATTATGAAATTCTAGCCAATACCATAATAGCTGACTCAGAATTTTGCGTTTTTCGCTACGATATGCGTAATCACGGAAAAAGCTTAGTAAATAATAAAATGGATAAGCGTGATACCTTATATACTAGACTTGCTAAAGACTTAAAAGATATTCTTAAATATTTGAAAGCGAAGTATTTATTTCAAAATATTTATTTTATTGGTACAGGTGTTGGTGCCCTAACAATTGAATATTACTTAACAAAAATAAGCACAATTCCTGTTAGTACAATAAAACAGGTCCATTTAATATGCCCAACATCACCACAAATTATTTATAACTTAAATCCAAAGTATCAATTTAGCTATCAAAAACAAGAGTATCTTCTCAAAAATAATAGCCAATTTACTAAAATAAAAGGAATTTTTGAAGGTAAAAAAACTTTATATGAAGCTGAAGAAAATTATCATATCGAAACTGATTATGCCAAATTACAAGTTCCAACATTTTACTATTTATCAGCAACCGATAAACTAATACCGCTTGAAATATATCTCAAAATTTTAAACCAAGTTAAAGAAATTAATCCCAATATTCAGTATGAAATAATTAATAAAAACATCGATTATGGTAACACTGACCATGGCTTATATGATGAGTACTCTAGCAATTATCTTTTAAAAGAAATCTATGAAAATATGCAAGAAACCAATTAGAAATAAATAAAAAATTCGTAGCATATAAAAAACAAGAAAATAATCTCAAAATAAAAAAATTGAATAATTAATTAATTAACAATATCAATTAACTAAATTAAATGAACAATTTTTAAAGAAAGGATATTAAATTATGAATGAAATAAAATGCCCACATTGTAAGACTGTATTTCAAATAGATGAACAATCTTATAACTCTATTGCTAAACAAGTAAGAGATGAAGAATTTAGAAAGGATTTACAAGAACGCGAGAAACAATTTAATAACGAAAAAGATACAGCCTTGGAAGTTCAAGAAGCTAATCTAGAAAGAAAATATGAAAAAGAGAGTCAAAATCTAAAAGATGAATACACCAAAACAATTAATGAACAGCAAACAAAAATAAATGAGCTAACAGTAAAATTAGAAAATATCGATAATGACCATAGCAATGCTATAAAACTTCAAGAAACTAACTTAGAAAGAAAATATGAAAAAGAAAGTCAAAATCTGAAAGATGAATACACCAAAACAATTAATGAACAACAAGCAAAAATAAATGAGTTAACAGTAAAATTAGAAAATATCGATAATGACCATAGCAATGCTATAAAACTTCAAGAAACTAAATACAAATTAGCGTTACAAGAAGAAAAGTCAAAGAGTGTTCAAGAGATAGAAAAATTAACTACAAAGTTAGAAACTTCTAAGAGTGAATACTTAATTAAAGAAAATTCTTTAAAGGCTACTTACGAAGAAAAAATAAAAGCTAAAGATGAACAGATAGCATACTATAAAGACTTTAAAGCCCGTCAATCAACTAAAATGATAGGTGAATCTCTAGAAGTTCATTGCAATACCGAATTTAATAAACTTCGACCATTATTTAAAAATGCTTACTTTGAAAAAGATAATGATGCTAAAACAGGTTCTAAAGGCGACTTTATTTTCCGAGATTATGATGAAGAAGGAACAGAAATAACATCTATAATGTTTGAAATGAAAAATGAAGCCGACATGACAGCAAGTAAACATAAAAACGAAGACTTTTTTAAAGAATTAGATAAAGATCGTCAGGAGAAAAATTGTGAATATGCTGTCTTAGTATCACTTTTAGAAATAGATAATGATTATTATAATACGGGGATAGTTGATGTTAGTTATCGTTATCCGAAAATGTATGTCATAAGACCTCAATTTTTCATTCCTCTAATAACCTTAATAAGAAGTATGGGTTTAAATACATTAGCTTATAAAAAAGAATTAAAATTTGTTCAAAATCAAAATATTGATATTTCTAACTTTGAAGATAATTTAAATAAATTTAAAGATGATTTTAGTCGTAATTATACCCTTGCTAGTAAAAAGTTTGCAACTGCCATTGAGGAAATTGATAAAACGATTGACCACTTACAAAAAACTAAAGAAGCCTTATTATCTAGTGATAAAAATTTACGAATTGCTAATGATAAAATTGATGCTATAACAATTAAGAAATTAACTAACAATAGTAAAAGTGTTCGTGATATGTTTGATAAATTAAAAGAACAAAAAACTATAACTACTAAAGATAATAATATTAACGAAAAAAATAATGATTCAATAACAAATTAAAAGTAATTGTAAAAAGAATAACAAGAATTTAAAGTCCCCTTATAAATTTACAAGGCGACTTTTTTAAATATTAACTTTTACCAATTTTTCCGTTACCCTAATAATGATTGGCACTTATTTTACATAATAAATAAATTATTTAATTAATTTTCTACTAATTTATTAAAATTTTGGTATACTCAAATTAAGGATAGGTGATTTATTTAAATGAAAGCATTAACTTTGGTAGAACCAAAAAAATTTGCAATAATTGAAAAAGATATACCAGTTGCTACAGGCAATAAGGTAGTTATAAAAGTAAAGAGAACAGGAATATGTGGCTCCGACATTCATATGATTTGGCAAACTGGTTATAACGCTGGAACAAATTTCGTTATTGGGCATGAATTTGCGGGAGAAATATATGATGCTGGTAGTAGCACCACTTTTAAAAAAGGTGATAGAGTTGTTGCTATGGAAATTGATTCCTGCTTAAAAGATACTTGTGAATTTTGTGGCACTGGCCGTGAAAATATCTGCGACCATGTCTTAGAAGGTGGCGCAGGTATTGGCTCTGATGGTGGATATGGACAATATGTGGCCGTAAGAGAAGATATGGTTAGAATTTTACCAGATAATGTTAGCTTTACAGCTGGCGCTATGGTAGAACCAGCTTCCATTTCTATGCATGGATTAAAACTTGCCCAAGTAAATGAAAATAGTAAAGTTTTAATTACAGGTTGTGGTCCGATTGGAATGTTTGCAGCTGCTTGTGCCCATGCCTTAGAAATTAAAGAAGTTTATGTTACAGAGGCCAATAATAGCCGTATAAACCTAGTAACAAATTCCGGCTTTGTTAAAGCAGCCTTTGATGCCAAAGATGAACAAATTGATACAAAGTTAAAAGAAGTCGCACCCTCTGGATTTGATGCCGTAATCGAATGCTCTGGTAATCAAAGTGCTAGTACTATGGGGTTAAACCATTTAAAAAAAGGCGGTCATATGGTTTTAATTGCCTATGGCAATGCTCCCGAAATTAATGTATTTAACTTTGTTAATAACGAATATCATTTGTCAGGCAGTTTGTTCTTTACCACGAAAGAATTTGAAAATGTTATCGAACTAATGCACCAAGGAAAATTAGACTTAGAACGATTTGCCAAAGAAATCGAAATGACTGATGTTCAAACCTCTTTAGAAAATTTTGAAAAAGGTCTTGATTGTCCAATTAAATTTATTATTAAAATGAATGATTAAAAAATAGAAAGCAATTATATCAAAAAATTATTTAATCAATATAAGATAATAATCGATAGCTAGGACTTCCTTATAAGGTTGTTCTTTTTTTATTTTTGCTACTAATATTATTTAATTTAACATTAATTACTTAAGTTGCTAATAGGTATCTTTTTCTTGTTTTTATAATTAAATAATGCTAGAATAAAAGCGAAAATTAGACTTAATTAATATTTTACTCAGCAAGACTAATACAAAATAGTTAGAACTAATAATCGAATAATATTAAATGATACGATAACTATTTATATATTTTCCAGAAACGAGTTTAATTAAAGTTAAAGGAAGGAACCTAATTATGATTTTAAAAGATACAAATTATAGTAAAAGAGATGATTATCAAGCCTATAGTAACTTAAGGGATTTACGCAACAAAAATATTGATTACTTTGATGATTTATCTGATGAAGAAAGAAAATTACAATTAAATTTTATTTATGATTTATTTGCTAATTTTGCGGATAAAGGGTTTGAATATAAAGATTCCCGTTTCAACCCTTATTACGGAGTAGAATTACATAAACAAAAATCAATAAAAGCTAGCACCGATATATGCATATTTTCCATTGTACCAAATTATATAAGTGCCAAAATTAAACCAGCTTATTATGACGATATAGTTATTGAAAAAAGTTCTGACAAAGTAATACTTTCTGCAAATTTAGCGCTAAGTAGTAACCTTAAAACAGTAATTTATGGCGAACAAAAACCAGATTCCGAATCACAAATTAGCATTGTAACGGCTGATTATAACTACGAGATAACGGGAGCGTCTTTATTTTCTTTATTTGGAGAGCTTAAAGATTGCGTAGTATCACAAAATGAGCTTGAAGAACTATCTACATCAACTAATTATAGTCGTTATGCTCTTCAAGAATTTATGAAAACAAGGTATCCTTTTCTAGACGATTTACAATTACAAAGATTTATTAACAAAAATGTAAAATCAGGCTCATCTTTTGGTTATTATCAATCTATGTTATCTAATTATGCAATAGAAAAATACTTGTTAAACTATGTCAAAGAAGTTGAAAAAGGCTATATCGAAGGAACAACTTTGAAAAAAGAGCCTATTGTAGGTCTGGAACTTGACGAGACTGCCATTAAAAAGTTTGTCGATTATGAAGTGACTGATATTTTTGGACAAAAAAATAAACTAATAGATATTGCTGTCTACATGCAAGACTACGATAATGACTCTTATTCTTGCCCTTTTCTTGAAGCTTTAGAAACAATACCAAAAAAAGATATAGATGTATTTATTGTTGGCCTTTGTTACTTTGCTACATATTGCACAGAACTTGGAAGAGTAGATGCCCATAACCGATATGGAAGAACGCCAGCTAAAAGATTAAGCGGTGAAAAACTCAACATTGCTATTAAATCAAGTTTATTAGGAGTCAAAGTTGCTGATTATGCTGAAGTAAGAGAGACTTATGATGAGACTGATTTTATAATGCGTTGTTTCTTTAATGAAATGGGCTTTGATAATATTGTGAATTTAGATAAGAAGCCAAATGTAAGTGTTGATAAATTTGAAGACATTATGTATCCGTATTTAAGAGGCCGAAGAAATTTCTATAAACGAAGATATTAAAATGATATCAAATTATGAAAATCAAATATCTAATGTATTAATGTTATAAATAAAAAAATAGTATTAACATCTGATAATTAATTAAACTAATAATAATTAAACTAAAAATGTAATGGAGGAATATATATGTTTGAATTAGTATCTAAATACCAACCAAGTGGCGACCAGCCCGAAGCCATAAAAGAATTAGTTGAAGGTATTAACGAAGGTAAAAAAGAGCAGGTTCTTTTAGGAGCCACGGGAACAGGTAAAACTTTTACGATTGCCAATGTCATAGCAAAAACGAATAAACCAACCCTAGTTCTGGCTCATAACAAAACCCTTGCGGGTCAACTTTATTCAGAACTTAAAGAGTTTTTCCCTAATAACCATGTTGAATACTTTGTATCTTATTACGATTATTATCAACCTGAGGCCTATGTTCCCTCAAGTGATACTTATATTGAAAAAGATAGTTCTATCAATGATGAAATAGATGAACTTCGTCATGGAGCCACTTCAAGTCTTATTAATAATCGTGATGTTATCGTTGTTGCCTCGGTATCTTGTATCTATGGTATCGGTGATAAAGAAGACTATGTTAACTCTATGTTAATCTTAAGTGTTGGTCAAAAAATAAGTCGGTCAGAGATTTTAAATCGTCTTATTGATATGACCTATGAGCGTAATGACCTAGATTTCCATCGTGGTACTTTCCGTGTTCATGGGGATACTATTGATATTATTTTAGCCAGTGAAAAATCTCATGGTATTAAAATTGAACTATTTGGCGATGAAGTTGATCGTATTTGCATATTTGATCCCTTAACTGGCGTTTTAGAAAAACAAGTAAAAAACATTTCTATTTTTCCTGCTACCCATTTTGTTACCAGTAAAGAAAAGCTTCAAGAAGCGGTAAGACGCATTCAAGAAGAATTAGAAAAACAATTAAAATTTTTTAAAGATAATAATAAACTTTTAGAAGAACAAAGACTAAGAGAACGCGTTAATTATGATATAGAAATGCTTAAAGAAACTGGCTTTTGTAATGGCGTAGAAAATTATTCTCGTCATCTGGCCTTGCGTGGTGAAGGCGAAACTCCTTCTACCTTGATGGATTTCTTTCCTGATGACTTTTTATTAGTCGTAGATGAATCTCATGTAACCTTACCCCAAGTTCGTGGTATGTATAATGGCGATAGAATGCGTAAACAAACTCTTGTAGACTATGGCTTTCGCTTACCGAGTGCCCTTGATAACCGTCCATTAAAATATGAAGAATTTGAGAAGAAAATAAATCAAGTTATTTATGTATCAGCAACTCCGGGGGATTATGAACTAGAGCATACGCATAATCAATATGTCGAACAAATTATTAGACCAACTGGCCTTTTAGACCCAGAAATTGAAGTAAGACCAACTGAAGGTCAAGTTGATGATATTATTTCCGAAATAAATATTCGTAAAAATAAAAATGAAAGAGTTCTTATTACAACCTTAACTATTAGAATGGCTGAAGAATTAACTAATTATCTAAAAGAAGTAGGGATAAAAGTTGCTTATTTACATAGTGAGGTTAAGACCCTTGACCGTTTAAAAATTATTCATGACTTAAGATGTGGTAAATATGATTGTGTAGTTGGGATTAACCTTTTAAGAGAAGGTATCGATATTCCCGAAGTATCTTTAATTTGTATAATGGATGCTGATAAACAAGGCTTCTTAAGAAGTACAAGAAGTTTAATTCAAACCGTCGGGCGCGCGGCTCGAAATGCAAGTGGTCATGTCATAATGTATGCTGATACCATAAGTCAAGCCATGGATGAGACTATCAAAGAAACCAATCGCCGTCGTCATATTCAAGAAGAGTACAACAAAGAACATCATATTACCCCCAAAACTATCATTAAAGAAATAAGAGAAGTTGTATCTAATGAAATCAAAGATGATAGCGGTAAAGAAAAGACAAAGATGAGTAAGAAAGATAAAGCTTTACTAATGCAATCTATTGAAACGCAAATGAATGAAGCTGCTAAAAACTTAGACTTTGAACGCGCCATGGAATTAAGAGATATTTTATTTGAAATGAAATCTAATAAATAAAAAATAAACAAATAAACGAATAAAAAAATAAACGAATAAAAAAATGAACGACTAAAAAAAGTAAAATTGCAATCAATCATACAGAAATTTAGAATTAAAAATAAATAAGCCCTATTCAAATTTAAAAAAGTTGTGCTATAATAACCCTATTGAAGAAAAGAAAGAAGTGTAGTAAAAATGAAAATGACTTATGTAATCGGACATAAAAAACCAGATACTGATTCCGCTTGTGCTTCCATCAGTTACTCTTATTTAAAGAATAAACTAGGTTGGACTACTGAACCAAGAGTCTTAGGAAATATAAATAAAGAAACAAAATTTGCTTTAGATTATTTTAAAGTAGAAGAACCAAAATATTTAAATGATGTAAAAGTTCAAATTAAGAATATGTCTTATTTAAAAGATGCTTATATTAATGAACATACATCTATTGCTAAAACCTTTGAAGAATTACAAAGACTTGGCGTAACTGGTCTTCCTCTTGTTGATGAAAATAACAAATTAAAGGGCTATATTAATGTTAAAGAGATGGCTAAAAATATTATTCAAGGGGATATTTATGAGTTAAATACATCATATCAAAATATTTTAGAGGTATTAAATGGTAAAGAAGTATTAAAATTCGATGATGAAATTAAAGGGGAAATAATTGCTGCTGCTTACAAGAGTAAGACTTTCACCGAAGGAATCGAATTAAATAATAATAACATTCTAATCGTGGCTGATAGACAATATATAATTGATTATGCCATTGATTGTGGTGTTAAACTAATTATTATCGTTGGTGATAGAACCTTCCCCGAAGAATTAATTGAAAAGGCTAAAGAAAAACAAGTTAATGTAATTAGTACTCCTGATTCTACTTATGTTACTGCTAATAGAATGAAACTTTGTAATTATATTGAAACTATTAATATTAATCCTAACCCAGTCAAGTTTACTGATTCAGATTATCGTGATGATTTTATAACTATTTCTAATAAATTAGGACATACTAACTACCCAATAGTAAATCAAGATAATACTTGTGTTGGAATGCTAAGATTAATTGACCAAAATAATTATGAAAAATATAATGTTATTTTAGTTGACCACAACCAACCTGCTCAAAGTGTAGATGGTTTAGAAGAAGCCGACATTATGGAAATTATTGATCACCATAACCTAGGTAATTTAGGAACTCAAATCCCTATTCAATTCCGTTCTATGCCAGTAGGATGCACTTGTACTTTGATTTATCAAATTTATAAAGAAAATAACATTGAAATTCCTGAAAATATTGCAGGTTTAATGCTAAGTGCGATTTTATCGGATACTTTATTGCTTAAAAGTCCAACAACTACTGATATGGATGTGGAAGTTGCTCGTAAATTGGCTGCTATTGCTAACCTTGATATTCAAGAATATGGTATGGCTATGTTAAAAGCCGGTTCTTCGATAGCCGGTATGACAATTTCTGAAATTGTTGAACAGGATTTCAAAACCTTTAAACTTGGTGAAACTTCTATCGGTATTGGTCAAGTTATGACTTTAGATTTTGACGAAATTGCTAAAGATATGCCAAAGTATATTGCTCATTTAGATGAAATGTGTGTAAAAAATAACTATAAATTAGCTGTCTTATTTGTAACTGATGCGGTTAAAAATGGTTCATACTTACTTTACAGTACTGGTTCTGAGGCCGTTGTTGCTGAGGCTTATAAAATTAAGGAAGCCGCTGAAGGAACATATTTACCAGATATGGTTTCTCGTAAGAAACAAATGTATCCTGCCTTGGCAGCTGTTATTTCTGCTAATTAAAATAAAAATGAAGAAAGTTTCTAGGTTGAGGCTTTCTTTTTTTATGGAAAAATAATTTAAGTTGCTTTCTTATTGATTTATGATTACTTCCCACCCGCCACTCCCAGAGCGGGCTATATATTTGAAAAGGTTTTTATCTATTCTAATTGAGTAATTTTAGATACATCTTCTTTTATAAAGATAAATTATGACATTTCCATTAACAGAAGTTAGGCAGACCTCTTATTTTGTTTATAGTTAAAAAATATAGAAACTAAAGAGTTTATGAAAAATAAAAATTGTATAGAAGTGTAAAGTGAATAATAAAGGCGACAACTAACCATAATTTAAAATACCATTTCTTAGTTTTATGGTGCCAGATTACCATGCCAAGGCCACCACCAAAAAACCCACCTAAAATAAAAGATATAAGAATTGTTTTTTCACTAATACGCCATTTATGCCTAATGGCCAAATATTTATCAATTCCCAAAATAATAAAACTTAGCAAATTAATAAAAAGATAGTAATGTATTAGAATCATATTCAACACCTATAATAATTATAAATTAAAATCTGAAAATATGGTAAGATAATGATATAAATAATTTAAAGAAAGGGTAGACTTATGTCTATATAATTGCATATGAAAGCACTTATTACTGGAGCCTCAAGCGGCCTTGGTCGTGACATGGCAAAATATTTATCAAATCTAGGCTGGGATTTAATAGTAGTGGCCCGTCGCGAAGAAAGATTAAAAGAATTACAAAAAACATTAAAAACTGATGTTAAAATTATAAACTTAGATTTAGGCGTAGAAGAAAACTGTTATAAACTATATGAAATGACAAAAAATGATAATATAGATTTATTAATTAATAATGCTGGCTTTGGCTTATTTGGATTAACAACCGAAACTAGCCTTGACCGTGAATTAGAAATGATAAATTTAAATATAAAGGCCGTTCATATATTAACAAAACTATTTTTACAAGATTTTTATCAAAAGGATAAAGGTCAGATATTAAATGTTGCCTCTTCGGCTGGCTTTTTAGCTGGACCTCGCTTAAATACATATTATGCTACTAAAAATTATGTGCTAAAATTTACTCTAGCCATTTATGAAGAATTAAGACACCAAAATAGTCATGTTAAAATATCATGTCTTTGTCCGGGCCCAGTTGCCACGGAATTTAACAAAGTAGCGGGTGGTAAATTTAATATTGAAGAAAAAAAATCTTACCAAGTAGCTAAATATGCCATTGATAAGACTCTTCAAAATAAACTAATAATAGTACCGGACTTAAGTGTTCGCCTCGGTTTGTTCTTTAATCGCTTTATCCCAACTAAATTATCTTTGAAAATAATTTATCATATCCAAGAACGAAAAGTAAAAAAACATTAAATTTTTAATTTGGATAATTATTTACTTCTAACATTAATTCTTTTACGAGTTAATGTTTTGTTTTTTCTCTTTTTGCTAGCCATTTCGATAGCTTCTTCTACTAGATATTCTTGCAATCCATCATCAATCGGACTTTCGATAAAATGTTCTTTAATTTCGGGAATATCACTTAATTCTTCACTATCTAAAATTATATAATTTCTGATGTTATGTATGGTAATGTAGTCTATAATTTCCGCTGCCTTATCATAATCAATAAAATCAGTTTTCCCTAAAATTATAAATCCCATACTTCTTAAAGCCGTTTCTAATTGATGAAAATCGTCATCAAAGCGCAGTGAAGATGTCATTACAATCTTACCATTGGTGGCATTTGTTAATCTTTTTAATAAAAACAAAGCATTGGTATCAATACCGAACTGTTTATAAATGTCTTTAGAACTACTGTTCTTTATACTATTATAATTTGTTAAAACTCCTTCAATTTCTAAAAAAATAATTGTTTCCATAAAATCACCGGAGCTTATTATAAATAATAATTTATATTTTGTATATACTAATGATGGTGATATTATGGAAAATGATAAAAATAATTTAAAAAATACCTTAAATCAAGAGAAAGTAAACTATAAAATGTTGATTTTATTTATTGGTTTTGCTCTAGCAGCGGGTTTTCTTGGTTCTCTACTTGGGGGTAATATGGCTTCGTTTAAAACCTTGAAAAAACCTTTCTTTACTCCGCCACCAATTACTTTTCCGATCGTTTGGACAATTCTTTATATTTTAATGGGAGTATCTTCCTATCTCATTTGTTGTAATAAAACAGATAAGAAATTTAAAAAAAGAGCCTGCTTCTTTTATTTAATACAATTATTAGTAAATACTCTTTGGTCATTATTTTTCTTTCGTCTTAGTTGGTTCCTTTTTGCTTTTTTCTGGTTATTACTTCTTATTGTTTTAGTTATTGTAATGATAATAAAATTCTACAAACTAAAACCTTTAGCGGCCTATCTCCAAATACCTTATCTATTGTGGTTAATAATTGCGGGCATTTTAAATATATCAATTGTAATACTTAATTAAAAAGTACTTCTTAACAAATTTAGTCTATCAAAAAAGATAGATGTTTTTTCTATCTTTAGGTTATAAGCATTATTTTTTATAATTTGCTTTTACTTCCTCTAAATTCTTTATTTCTAAAGCTAAATACTCTTTTAAATAAGGATTATCAGTTTTACTTAAATCATTTTGTAGTTCTTCAGCAGTTTTTCTTCTGACAGCACCATCATCATTAACATAAATTATATTTAAAAGTTTAAACATTTTTACTTCTAAAATATTTGGATTTTCTTGAATCATTGTATCTAATAATTCGTGAGTATATACAATATCCCTATTATTTTTTAGAAATTTTTCGCCATTTAATTCCACACTTTCATCTTTATTAGCACTCTCGTAAAGTCCAAAGTCTTCAATGAATTTAGGAATGCCAAGCTTAGAATTAAATACCCCATTTACTTTTCCATATCTTTGGATTGTATCCATATATACAGTATTTAGATATCTATTTTTATCATTTTCACTAATCATGTTTCCTAGCCTTTTCATTAAATTATTTATATAGCGAAAGGCAAAAAAGTTAGCCGTATTTTCTTCAAAATTTAAAGTATAATTATCATTTTTATAAATATTATCATAGCCATATTCCGAACATAACAAACGACAAGCCTTTTCTATACAGTGTTCCATATTATAGGCTATATTTTTATCAATTATTCCATTAAGTAAACAGTCCTTTATATAACAATGGCATAATTCGTGAGTAATAGTAAAAATTAAATTTAAAGGTGATTCTTTTTGATTAAAAACCTCTAATATATAATTTTCACTTAATTTAAATGAGTCTTTGCTGATGCTAGCACCCAAGGTCTTACTTTTTTTATCATACATTGCTATAAAAACATCGGCATTCTTTATTCCTAATTCTTTGGCTATACTTTTAGTATAATTTTTTAATAATATCTTATAACTATCGTAACTTAGATAACCTCTGCCTTCATCTAACAAATAATAAAAATTTTTTGCCGAAAAACGACTAAAGAACTTAGGCAAGTCCTTGTCATATTGAAATAAAATATTAACTAGTTCTTGATCTTTTTTATCGTTAATAAATCTGTCGAAGTATATTATAAAATTTAATCTGAAATCTCTAACTACGGCATCCAATTGATACTTTTCTTTAAATTCTTTATATACGGGACTATCATAATCAGAAAAATAAATACGAGCTAATCTTGGTTCTAGAACTAGTTTTTCAGAATATTTATTTTCTAAGTCATTTAAATAAGAATCAACCTCATAAAAATTCTGCATATCTTCTATTACATATCCACAAGCCTCACACTTGAATTGAGAATTAATACTATTTGGATATCCACATATAGGACACTTAAAAATCACGATTAATTTAAATCTCTCTTTCTTATGGCCTCACTATACCATAAACATTCATCTTTTTCTCTATCTTTTAACATTAAAAAATTATTAATCATTTTATATGTTTTGGGATTCATACTTTTGATATTATAACCAGTTAATGGTGAGTCATCTTCGATACGCCCAAGTAAATAATCACAAGAAGTATTTAAATAGTCGGCAATTTTTATTAAAGCCTCACAACTAGGTTGAGCTTTTCCTGATTCGTAAGCACTGATAGTCTCTTGCTTAACATTAATAACTCTAGCTAAATCTACTTGCGTAATCTTTCTTTTAATTCTAATTTTTTTAATATTATTCATAAATCATCCTACCATTTCTATCTATATTATAATATAGGTAACATTAATTGTAAACCAACCTTAAAAACTAATTTTACTATAAAATTTTTAGATATCTTTTAAAAAAGTCTTGTTAATTCATAAAATTTAGAGTACTCTATATATCTATAAAACATAATAAGTCATAATAGTTATTTTCATTATTTATATAGGTGGCTTTTCGTCTTTCTTTCTAAATACTTTGCCTTTTTTAAATCACTTAATTCTTTATTAAAATTTAAGTGCAAAAATTTTTCCTAAACCATAAATTTATGATACAATAACGACTTGAGTGAGTGATATTATGCTTAAATTAAACCCTAAAGAAATAGCTGATTTATTAGAAATAAACAAAAGTATTCTTTTTAAAATTAAAGTAAAACGAAAAACTTGTATTTTTAATATAATGAAAACAACTAATCGCGATTATTATTTATCCGGTAAAGACGAAAAAGATTTAACTCTCGCTAATAAAGAAGAACTATCTACATCCGAAGAAAAGATAGAAGACTATTATCAAGACCTAGTTCCCTTAACTAATAAATTTATTTATCATAATGAAATCAAAAGAATATTACAGGGAAAAACTGCTGGCTATTATATAAATCCCTTAGTAGTTTATAAATATTATAAAAGTCGTGGCAATCGCTTAACTTTAGTAAAACTATTTATCTTAGTTAGTCAAAATAATACCCAATTTACTAAAGATGATGTAAGTCCCTTATCAGTTAGTGAAAACTTATTAGGAGATTTCGCTACCACTACCGAAATTGATGCGAAAATTATTAACATTTTAACCAATTATCTAGCGACTATCGAAATAGAGTATAGAAGACAGGCTACTAATGCTATAGATATTAAAAGTATTAATAGAGTAAATAAAGAATTAATTGCTACCTTAGAAAAATATTTAACCGAGAATAATATTTCTATAGAAGATATTTCTTTTCTTGCAAATCCTAAATCATCTACTACTTTAAAAAAACAATTATAATAAAAAGAATAGAAAGATTATTAAAAAATGAAAAAAAGATTTAAAAAAATTTATTTAGAAATAACCAATATCTGTAATTTAAAATGTAATTTTTGTCCTAGCAATAATCGTTTAAAACAAGAGATGCCTTTAGAAACTTTTAAAACTATTTTACCTAAATTAAAAGATTATACTGATTATTTATATTTTCATTTAATGGGAGAACCTTTAGTTCATAGTCGTATTAATGAATTTATTAATATAGCAACCACCAGTTTTAATTTTAAAGTTAATATAACTACCAATGGTTATTTAATCAAAAAAATAGAAGATAATCCGAATATCCATCAATTAAATATATCTTTACAAGCCATTAAAAACGATGAAGAAATCGATAATTATTTAAAAAATATCTTTGCAGCTGTAGATAAACTTCATAATCAAGGCACAATTATTGTCTATCGCTTATGGAATGAACAAGCGAGTTCTAATAAAATTGTGGAAAAGTTAGAAAAACATTATAAAATTAAATTAAATGGGGATAATAAAATACAAGATGGTATTTATCTGGACCGCGAGATTCCCTTTATATGGCCTGATTTAAATAATACTTATTATAATGAAGAAGGCTCTTGTATGGGACTGCGTAGTCATATTGGTATCTTAGTAAACGGTGATATCGTTCCGTGTTGTTTAGATTATAATGGCACAATAACTTTAGGAAATATCTTAAATGATGACATAGATACTATTTTAAAAGATAAAAGAGTGAAAAATATGCAAGAAAACTTTTTAAATAATAAAAAATGTGAAGAATTTTGTCGCCATTGTAATTTCTATGATAGAATAAAAAGTACAAAAAATTAATGCAGCCAAGATAATTTGAAATAAAAATAAATAAAGAAGTAAGGGTGATTATTTATGAAAAATGATAAAATAATAATAAGAGGAGCCAGAGAAAATAATTTAAAAAATATTGACTTAGACTTGCCCAAAAATTCCTTAATTGTAATGACAGGTGTTTCGGGTTCAGGAAAATCCTCATTAGCTTTTGATACCATTTATGCCGAAGGGCAAAGAAGATTCGTTGAAAGTTTATCCAGTTATGCCCGTCAGTTTTTAGGAGGCAGTGAAAAACCTGATGTTGATTCCATAGAAGGCTTAAGTCCTAGTATTGCTATTGACCAAAAAACTACTAATAACAATCCCCGTAGTACCGTTGGTACCGTAACTGAAATATATGATTATCTAAAACTATTATATGCTAGAATTGGTACACCTTATTGCCCTAATCATCATACGCCAATTGTTCATCAAAGTATTGAAGAAATGACTAATAAAGTTATGAATATGCCAGAAGGTACTAAATTAGAAATAATGGCTCCTATCGTTAGAAATGAAAAAGGGACTCATAAAGATATTTTAGATGATTTAAGAAAAGAAGGCTATTCAAGAGTAAGAGTTAATGGAACTGTTTATAGTTTAGATGAAGAAATTACTTTAGAAAAAAATGTTAAAGATAGTATTGAAGCCATTGTCGATAGAATTGTTCTAAGTCCTAGTGAACGCTCTCGTGTCTTTGAGGCTATTGAAACGGCAACTAAACTTGCTGATGGGATGGTTTTAATCCATGTTATCGATGGCGAAGAAATTTTATGGAGTGAAAAATTTGCTTGTGTGGAATGCAACTACTCATTACCCGATTTAGAACCTAATATGTTTTCCTTCAATGCCCCATTTGGAGCGTGTCCTGAATGTAAAGGCTTAGGCTTTAAAACCGCTATTAGTGAAGATTTGCTGGTGCCTGATAAAACCCTTTCTATTAATGAAGGAGCCATTCAAACCTTAAAAGATGACACTAATATCTTCTATACTAATGTTAAAACCGCCTGTGATTATTACCATATTGATATGAATAAACCTTATAAAGAATTAACTAAAAAAGAAAAGAAAATTCTTTTATATGGTAGTGATGAACCATTAAAGTTTGAATATACTGCTAAAAATGGTAATAAAAGATTTACTACTGATTATTATGAAGGTATCATTACCAACCTAGAGCGCCGTTATATTGAAACATCTTCTAGTTGGATAAGAGAATGGTTAGATAATTACATGATGGAACTTACTTGTCCTGTTTGTCATGGGGCGCGTTTAAAAGAAGGTATCTTAAATGTCTTTATAAACAAGAAAAATATTTATGAAATGACCCAAATGAGTATTGGCAACTTATTAGAATTTATTAGAAATTTAAAGTTAACTAAAGAACAACAAGAAATTAGTAAATTAATTGTTAAAGAAATAATAAATCGTTTAGAATTTTTAAAAAATGTTGGCTTAGATTATTTAACTTTAGATCGAATGGCTGGTAGTTTATCAGGTGGTGAATTGCAAAGAATTCGTCTTGCTACCCAAATTGGTAGTCGTCTAAGTGGCGTTTTATATGTCCTAGATGAACCAAGTATCGGTTTACATCAAAGAGATAATGATAAACTAATTCGTTCTTTGAAAGAAATGGTTAATCTTGGTAATACTTTGATTGTCGTAGAACATGATAGTGATACGATGTTAGCCAGTGATTATTTAGTAGATATTGGACCTCGGGCTGGTAAAGAAGGCGGAAGGGTTATGGCTGCTGGTACCCCCGAAGAAGTCATGAAAAATCCTAATTCTTTAACAGGCAAATACTTGTCGGGTGAATACTTTATTCCAATTCCTAAGGAAAGAAGAAAAGGCAACGGCAAGTTCTTAGAGATAATCGGCGCTACGGAACATAACTTAAAAAATATAGATGTTAAAATACCTTTAGGTAAGTTTGTCTGTGTAACTGGTGTATCTGGTTCGGGGAAGAGTTCTTTAGTAAACGAAATTCTTTATAAGTCCGTATTTAAAAATATTTATCCTAAATCTAAAGTTTTCTCGGGTAAATGTAAAAAAATTAAAGGTATAAACGAAATAGATAAAGTTGTCCAAATTTCCCAAGATCCAATCGGTAGAACCCCAAGAAGTAATCCTGCCACCTATGTTGGCTTGTTTGATGACATAAGAGATTTACTTGCCCAAACTAAAGAAGCTAAGATTCGTGGTTTTGATAAAGGCAGATTCTCATTTAATGTCAAAGGTGGTCGTTGTGAGGCTTGTTACGGTGATGGCGTTAAGAAAATAGAAATGCACTTCCTACCAGATGTTTATGTTCCTTGTGAAGTTTGTCATGGAACTCGTTATAATAAAGATACTTTAAATATTCGCTACAAAGGGAAAAATATCGCTGATATTTTGAAAATGCGTGTGGAAGAAGCCCAAGAATTCTTTAGCAATGTTCCAAAGATAAAGAGCACTTTAGATATTATGATGGATGTAGGTTTATCATATGTTGAATTAGGTCAAGGTGCTCCAACTTTATCTGGCGGTGAGGCTGGTCGTGTTAAGTTAGCCAAAGAATTACAAAAGAAACCAACTGGTAAGAGTTTATTTATCTTAGATGAACCAACGACTGGTCTTCATATTGATGATATTAAAAAGTTATTAGTTATTTTACAAAGGATAGTTGACAATGGTGATACTGTTGTTGTTATTGAACACAATTTAGATGTTATAAAAGTAGCCGACTATATTATTGATTTAGGTCCTGAAGGTGGGGCTGGTGGTGGCGAGATAGTATGTACTGGTACTCCTGAAGAAGTAGCCCAAAATCCTAATTCCTATACTGGTCAGTATCTAAAAAAATATTTGATTGATAAATACCGTGTTTAAAAAATATAAATTATACTTATATTAAATAATAAATAAAAATAGATATTAAATAACTATTATGATGGTTACTTAGCATCTATTTTTTTAACATTTCATTGATTTCTTTAACTATTTTTTCCTTGTCTTCTTCTGTAAGACTGTAATATTTATCAATCTCTTTTTCTTTACCAACTAAACAATCTATCGAACAGTCTAATACTTCACTTAATTTATAAATGACAGGTAAAGAAGGTATCCTAACTCCTTGTTCATAAGCCTCGATAGAAGAAGAACTTACTCCAACTAAGTGTTGCAATTTTACTTGGGAGTAGCCCTTCTTTAATCGAAGTTCTTTTAAATTAGTCATATTTATTTTAGTTTTAATTACATCAAATTCTTCTCTATTATTTCGCATAAGTTACATCTCATATTATTGTAATAGAAAATAATTATTATAACTCTTACACCTGGTAAGATTACTTAGTTAATCACTTTGCTATAATAAAAATTAGTAAGATATATATTAATAATAGGCGGTGTAAACATGAAAAAGAAGTATATAATTATGGCAGGATTTTTGGTAATCTTAACACTTTTATTAGGAATAGGTGTTTCCTATTCGTTATGGTATATCAGTGTTAGTCAAGATAAAGTAAACACAGCCATGACTAGTTGTTTTGATATAACTTATAGTAGTGAATCAAGTGCAATTAATTTAGAAAAACAGTATCCAATAAGTGATGAGGCTGGCAGTAAGTTAACACCATACACTTTTAAGATAACTAATAATTGCGATATAAATGCGTATTATAAAATTAATTTAGAAACTTTAAATACTAGTAATATTGATACTAGATTTATAAAGGTTTCTTTAAATAATACTAATCCCCAAGTTATCAACAAGTATAATGAAACAGAAGTTTCTTTGAAAAATGGTAAAGTAGCCAATACTTTAAAATCAGGATATCTTCCAATAGGCGGTTCTCTATCTTTTGATTTAAGAGTATGGCTAGATTATGATACAACTATTAATGATATAAAAAATGATGGAACCGATAAATGGGTAGGTAAAATAGTTGTTATATCTAGTCCTGTAATGGAAGATGAAATTAATAAGGCTTGTCAAAGCAGTGGCGGCGATTTAACAGATAATGGCGAGTGTCGGAAATACTATGCGAAGATAAATAATTTTATTGAAAATTCAAATTTTAAAGATGGTGCGACAGGTTGGCAGTCGTATCAAACAAAATTTATATCATCAAATGATAATTTTATTTCGTTTAATTGTCCATTAAATGGAATATGTGGTTTTTTTCAAGGCCCTTTAATAAATTCAAAAAAAGATAATATATATTATATTTCTCAAAATGTAAAAACAGCAAATGATAACATAAAATTATATCTTGGAATCGAACATATTTGGCAACCAAAAATATCTTCGTCAAACGGCGATAATTTATGGCATACATATTCATATAAATTTATTTATGATGATAATGTATTGAAATTAACTAAGGAATACAATTGTTCTTTTGTTATTTATAGATATTATGATAAGGACGATAATACGGGTATGTTTATGAAAAACTTAAATTTTATTGATTTAACTTTAATGTTTGGCGAAGGCAATGAACCAAGTCAAGAATGGTGTGATAAATACTTAGACAGATATATTGAATATAATTTAGAAGGAACTTTAGTACCAATTAAAGAACTGGGTAAACCAATAAAAACTAGTTATTACGATAAAATAGATATGTATGATTGACTTTTAAATGTATTAAAAAAACTAGTTATTACCACATAACCAGTCTAAAGAAATATTATATTTAAGACATATTTGATAAGCAAAAATAGTTAGAATTAAAGTTTTACCTGCTTCATAAGCACTAATAGTAGAATGAGAAGTATTAAGTAAATCTGCTAAATTCTGTTGAGTTAAACTAAATTTTTTTCTAATTAATTTAATATTATTACCTATTAATTTTCTATCAAGAGAACCAATAGGTTTTTTATATTTATTTTCATTAGATAAATTTAAAGCATAATCCATGGAAACTTTAAAATAATTACAATAATCTACTAATCTATTTAAAGGAATAATTTGCTCTTGAGTTTCCCATCTAGCATAAGTAGATTTACTAACATTAAGAATACTTGCTAAATCTCTTTGAGATAAACTATTATCTTCTCTAATTTCAATTAATCTTTCATTGTTATTCAAGTTAATCACCGAAATAATTTTCTCATTTAATAATTGATTTTTAATTTATGCCCCTAACATACGACAATTATGCTATAATAAATTTAAGATAGTAGAAAGTTGTGTGGTTAAATGAGAAAATTAAATATAATGATGGTTGGTATAAGTCTAGTATTAATAGTTCTATTAGGAGTAGGTGTTTCTTATTCATTATGGAATATCAGTGTTAGTCAGGATAAAGTAAATACAGCCATGACTAGTTGTTTTGATATAACTTATAGTAGCGAATCAAGTGCTATTAATTTAGAAAAACAATATCCTATCAGTGATGAAGCGGGTAGTAAGTTAACACCATATACTTTTAAGATAACTAATAATTGTGATATAAATGCTTATTATAAAATAAATTTAGAGACTCTAAACACTAGTAATATTGATACTAGATTTATAAAGACTTCTTTAAATAATACTAATCCCCAAGTTATCAACAGGTATAATGAAACAGAAGTTTCTTTAAAAAATGGTAAAGTTGCTAATACTTTAAAATCAGGATATCTTCCGGTAGGAGGCTCTCTATCTTTTGATTTAAGAGTATGGCTAGATTATGATACAACTATTAATGATATAAAAAATGATGGAACCGATAAATGGGTAGGTAAAATAGTGGTTGTATCTAGTCCAATAATGGAAGATGAGATAAACAAGGTTTGCAAAGAAAAAGGTGGGGATTTAATGGATGGTGGAGAGTGCAGGAAATATTATGTAAAACTGAATAATTATGTTAATATGAAAAATATTAGACTTGGAAATGAAGCAACAGATATTCATGGAATTTTTGATGAGGAAAATAAAACATGGAGTATTAATTATTCAGGAACTAATAAATGGTTTGGGGTAGATATTGAACCTGTTAAAGAAAGATACAATCATATATTTTTTGGAAAATTTACTGCCAATGGGATAAATGGATATTTGGCAGCAGAATTTTGTGGTGTAAATGGTGGCATACGCGGGTGTCTTTATCCAAGAATAAATATGCAAAGTCATGATAATAATAAATACTCTTACTACTTTAATTTGATTAATTATATAGATAAAACCAAAATTACAAATTATAATGGTTATCTTTTATATAATCCTTATCCTGAAATAGATAATAATACATTATCTGAAACCTATTTTTTAAGAGACTATGTTATTATAGATTTAACCTTAATGTTCGGTGAAGGTAATGAGCCAAGTCGAGAATGGTGTGATAAATATTTAACGGATTATTTTGAATACAATGAAGAAGGTACATTAATCCCAATTAAAGAAATAGGTGAACCAATAAAAACCAGTTATTACGATGTTATAAATATGATAGATTAAAAAACAAAAGCAGGTTACTACTTTTGAATAAATTTTATATTACTTCTACCTAAAATATAATCAATAGAATAATTACTAATCTTAGATAATTCAATTAAAAAAGAACTAAGAATTAAATTTTTATTGTTTTCATAATTACTGATTGCTGATGATGAAGTATTTAATTTTTGAGCCAATTCTCGCATAGATAAATTCATATTTTCTCGAACTTCTTTTAATCTTAAAGAAGTTTCTTTTTGATCTAAAACTTTATTAGTTTTTAAATTTATTCTTTTAGAAGATAATCCGACTAAATAGTCTATATTAACATTAAAAAATTCTCCTAATTCATATAATCTTTTAGTAGATATAGATAGTTTGTTATTTTCCCATTCACTATAAACAGATGGTGGTATGTTTAAAAATTTAGCCATATCTTTACTTAAGTAATCTTTTTCTTCTCTTAAAAATACTAAATTGTTGTTCATGATAATTCCACCTTATGCAAGAATTATCTAAGAAAAAAGGACGGCAGATAAAAATATTCGGTAAATATGAGCAAAACATGATATAATTTATTTAAGGTAGGGAAAAGAATGAAAAAAGTAAATTATATATTTGTGCTAGTAAGTGTCTTAATAGTAACAGTTTTAGGTATAGGAATATCATATTCATTATGGAATATCAGTGTTAGTCAAGACAAAGTAAATACAGCTATGACTAGTTGTTTTGATATAACTTATAGTAGTGAATCAAGTGCTATTAATTTAGAAAAACAATATCCTATAAGTGATGAGGCTGGTAGTAAGTTAACACCATATACTTTTAAAATAACAAATAATTGTGATATAAATGCTTATTATAAAATAAATTTAGAAACTTTAAATACTAGTAATATTGATACTAGATTTATAAAGACTTCCTTAAATAACACTAATCCCCAAGTTATCAACAAGTATAACGAAACAGAAGTTTCTTTGAAAAATGGTAAAGTAGCCAATAATTTAAAATCAGGCTATCTTCCGGTAGGCGGTTCTATATCTTTTGATTTAAGAGTATGGCTAGATTATGATACAACTATTAATGATATAAAAAATGATGGAACTGATAAATGGGTAGGTAGAATAGTAGTTATATCTAGTCCAGTAACAGAAGATGAAATTAATAAGGCTTGTCAAAATAGTGGTGGCGATTTAATAGATAGTGGAGAATGCCGAAAATACTATGTGAAGTTAAATGAAAGATACATTAATAATGATTTTAGTAGTAGTGATGGTTGGAACTCTTGGAAATCAAGTGCTGGTGATCCAATGAAATATCTTAATTTTTCTAAGTTTAATTTAACTTATGTAAGTAGTGAATTGATTCAGATTTGGCAAAGAATAGATGATGTTCCAGAACGCATATGGTATGTTTATATTAGTTTAAATAGTGGTGTTGCATATTTTGGTTTCAATAATATTTATGAAGGTGAACACCATTGGCCATATTATAAAAGCATTTTAAATAGTAAAAATAATCCATCTACAAATGGTTTTTTTATAGATAAGCATTTTGCCACAGGAGAAAGTATTTATTTATTTGAATTATTTTTTGAAGAATCAATTAAAGATGTTTCTTACAAATATATAAATGTTGTTGATTTAACATTAATGTTCGGTGAAGGAAACGAACCGAATAAGGAATGGTGTGATAAATATTTAACTGATTATCTTGAATACAATAAAGAAGGAACTTTAACACCAATAAAAGAAATAGGCGAACCAATAAAAACTGCTTACTATGATAAAGTAGATATGTTTGATTGATGACAAATAAAAAAATAGTAAAATTAATGATACAATAAATTCAAAGAGTTGGATATAAATTATAAAATAAAAAGTCATAAATATTTCAAAGTTAAAAAGTCATAACTTGGGATACTTATGGCTATTTTTTTTCATAAAAATGTCAAATTCATGTCAAATTTAATAAAAAATTGTTAAACTTTAACGAAATATTAAAATTTTTGAAGGAAATTAGACTTCACTTACCAATATATATAATTAGGAGGGTAAATAATATTCCTCTTAAGAAAAGGAGGTGAATCTATGATAAATTTTGCCAAAAACAATATGGAAAAGGAAGTGATGATTAATGAAAAGCAAGAAAGAAGTAGAAAGAACTTTAAAAGAAAATAAAGACGCCGATTTTGTTTTACCTATGACTTGGGATGTAATGTTTGAGCAAATGTTCATTTCTGATGAAGCAATGCCCTTACTTGAGTGTATCATTTCAATATTTGGCAATGTCGATATAAAAGATGTCAAGGGTAAAGTTAGATTACTACCAAATGAATTAAAGCAAACATCGGCTAAAGATACGAGGAGTAAAAGCGATATAATTGCCGATTATTTTAAAGATGAAAAAAATATTGATAAGTATATTGTGGAAATGAATTCATCACAGACAATGCCTTGGCGTAATGTTTTCTATGCTTATAAAGTAGCGGGCGGTGGTATTTCCATTGATGAAGATAAATATGTAAAAGCATATGACACTATATTAATAAATTTTAATTATTTTGTTAAAGTTAAAAGTAATTTAGTAGAGATGATTACTATGCGTTATAAAGACGGAACTATCTATGATGATAGCACTAAAATATTCGAAGTAAATATGGCAAAAGCTAAAGATGTGAGTTATAATTATGCCGATAAGCAAGAGGAACAAGTAGCCATAATTAGTAGAATGTTTATGACTACCAGTTCACTTGAATTGGATAAGGAGTCGGATAAAATTATGAGTAAAAAAGATACAGAAAAGTTAGTTAATCGTGCTAAGGAATTATCGAGTGATGATGGTTATATTAGACTTTTTGATGAAGAAGAAAACTATAAGGAGCTGATTCGTAATACCGAGTTAGCAGAAGCTCATGAAAAAGGTAAATTAGAAGGCTCTAAAGAGACAAAAACAGAAATGGCAAAAAAATTAAAAAAAGCTGGTGTTAAAATCTCGATTATTGCTGAGGCTTCCGGTTTATCTATGGAAGAAATAGAAAATTTAAAATAGTTATAGCTAAAATCCAAAATCAAGTAGGGAGTCGGATAAACTATGAGTAAAAAAGATACAGAAAAGCTAGTTAATCGCGCTAAAGAATTATCGAGTAATGATGGTTATATTAGACTTTTTGATAAAGAAGAAAACTATAAGGAGTTAATTCGTAATACCGAGTTAGCTGAAGCGCGTGAAGAAGGCATGAAATTGGGCTCTGAAGAAAAAGTGTTAGAAATTGCCAAAAGTCTCATTAAAATAGGATTAACCAATGAGCAAATTGTCGAAGCAACAAAGATTTCAATTGAAGATATAGAATCTTTAAAGAAAGAAGCTTAACAAGTAATTGTTTTGCAAAAATGTTATAAAGCTTAAAATAAAAGAAAAATCCATAATAGTCAATATTCCAGGATTACAAGGGCGCGGCTTATTTAGGCTCTATTCCTTAAATTAAACTTATCTAGTAAATCTAAAATGTTTTTGATATAATCAAGTGGAAGAAAAGAGGAAATATATGAATCCAGTTTTATTTACTATTGGAAATTTTGAAA
>CAKOMC010000007.1 GCA_934096535.1 uncultured Bacilli bacterium
GTGATATTGTAAAACTTGATATTTCAATGATTTATAAAGGATATCATTCAGATTCTGCTGCTACTTATCCTGTAGGCGAAATTAGTAAGGAAAAGGCTTATTTACTTGAACATACTAAAAAGGCTTTATATGCAGGGATAAATCAAGTTAAAGATGGATGTCGTTTAGGGAATGTTAGTAATGCTATTGAAACATATGCTAAAGAACATAATTTAAGTGTTGTTAGAGAATTATGTGGACATGGTATTGGTACAGAACTTCACGAGGATCCTGATGTATTAAATTATGGAAAGAAAGATACGGGAATGGTTTTAAAGGCTGGCATGACTATTGCTATCGAACCAATGTTAAACTTGGGAGAAAGATATGTCTATATGTTAGATGATGACTGGACTATTTGTACTGATGATGGAAGTCCATCTGCTCATTTTGAACATACCGTATTAGTAACTAAAGATGGTTACGAAATATTAACAGGAGAATAAAATGGCTAAAGAAGATAAAATAGAAGTTGAAGGAAAAGTAACGGAAGTTTTAAAAGGTGGCGAATACCTAGTAAACTTACCTAAATTTCAAAAGACTGTTAAAGCTTACGTTTCTGGTAAAATGCGCGTTAATATGATTCGTATCTTACCAGGTGATACAGTTACAATAGAATTATCGCCTTATGATTTAACACGTGGGCGCATTGTATGGAATAAGAGATAATGGAGGAATTATTATGAAAGTTAGACCATCTGTAAAGAAAATTTGTGCAAAATGTAAAATTATCAAAAGAAAAGGTAAAGTAATGGTTATTTGTGAAAATCCAAAACACAAACAAGTACAAGGCTAATAGGAGGTAATTATGGCACGTATTAAAAATATTGAAATTCCTAACGAAAAACATATTTGTATTGGCTTAACTGCAATTTATGGTATTGGTAGAAATCTTGCTAACACTATTTGCGATGATGCAAAAGTTGAAAGAACTAAAAAAGGTAAAGATTTAACTGAAGCTGAAGTTGCTGCAATTAGAGCACAAGTTGAAAAATATGTTGTAGAAGGTGATCTTCGTCGTGAAGTTCAAATGAACATTAAGAATAAGATGGAGATTAATTCTTACCAAGGTACAAGACATAAAAAAGGTTTACCAGTTCATGGTCAAAGAACTAGTAGAAATGCTCGTACAAGAAAAGGTAAGGGTAAGACTGTAGCAAATAAGAAAAAAATAAGTAAGTAGGAGGTAAACAATCATGGCTTATAATAGAAGAAAAAGAAAAGTAAAGAAGAATATTCCTGAAGCACAAGCACATATTCATGCAACTTATAATAACACTGTTGTATCAATTACTGATGTAAATGGTAATGTAATTAGTTGGGCTTCTGCTGGTACTATTGGTTATAAGGGTTCAAAGAAGAAAACTCCTTATGCTGCTGGTATGAGTGCTGAGGCTGCTGCTAAAGTTGCTTTTGACAATGGTGTTAGAAAAGTTGAAGTATTTGTTAAAGGCTTAGGAGCTGGTAGAGAAAATGCTATTCGTTCTCTACAAACTGCTGGATTAGAAATTACTGCAATTAATGATATTACACCAGTTCCACATAACGGATGTCGTCCACCAAAACGTCCAAGAAATTAAGAAAGGAAACTGTAATTATATGATAAAATTTGAAAAACCTGATTATAAAATTGCAGAATATGTTGAAAATAGTCACTATGGAAGATTTGAACTTGATCCACTAGAAAGAGGATTTGGTACTACTATTGGTAATGCTTTAAGAAGGGTTATGTTATCAAGTTTACCTGGATGTGCTATTACTTCTGTTAAAATTGATGGAGTAATGCATGAATTTCAAAAAATTGATGGTGTAGTTGAAGATGTAACAACAATTATTCTAAATTTAAAGAGTGTAGTATTAATTAATCATGCTAGTAAAGAAAGTTTAGCAAATAAGGTTCTTCACTTAACAGCAAATACTGAAGGAAAAGTAACTGCTGGTATGATTGCTTGCGATGCCGAAATTGAAGTTGTAAATCCTGACTTAGTTATTTGTAATTTAGTTAAGGGCGGCAAAATTGATATGGAAATGACTATTGATACTGGTCGTGGATATGTTGATGCAAAAGCAAATGAAAAATTACTTGGAGAAAAAAAATTAGGAGTTATTGCTATTGATAGTTTATATTCACCTATTGAAAGAGTTAGTTACGAAGTAGAACCAACTCGTGTAGGTCAAAATGAAAATTTTGATAAACTAATTATGAATGTTTATACAAATGGTTCAGTAACTCCTGAAGAAGCAATGGCTTTATCTGCTAAGATTTTAATTGAACATTTTAATATTATTGCTGATTTAAATAATATTGCTGATGTTGGTGGAATTATGGCAGAAAAGAAAGTAGATACAATTACTAAAACTTTAGAAACTCCTATTGAAGAAATTGAATTCTCTGTTCGTGCTTATAACTGTTTGAAGAGAGCAGGCGTAAATACTGTTCAAGATTTAATTAACAAAAAAGAAGTTGAAGTTACAAAGATTAGAAACTTAGGTAAAAAATCTTTAAAAGAAGTAATTGATAAAGTTAAAGAAATGGGTCTAAATTTTAAAGACTAATTATTAGGAGGTAATATGACAAAGTACAGAAAATTAAATAGAGAATCTCGTATTCGTAGAAGTATTCTTGCTGGTCTTACTAAAGATGTTATTAACAATGGTTATGTTGTAACAACTGAAGCAAGAGCTAAAGAAGCTAGAAAATTTGTTGATCGTATGATTACTTATGGTAAAGATGGTTCTCTAGTTGCTAGAAGAAAAGCACTTGCTTTCTTACACAATGATAAAGATGTAGTTAGTAAAGTATTTAATGAACTAGCACCTAAATATAAAGATCGTAACGGTGGATATACTAGAATTATTAAATTAAAAGAAAGAGTTGGAGACGATGCTCTAACTGTAAAATTAGAACTTGTTTAGAGTTCTTTTTTTATTGCATTAAGTTCTTATTTATGGTATAGTTTATTTATAGTAATAATAGAGGGACGGATAGTTATGAATAAACAAATTATTTTAGAACAGTGTGATAAAATTAAAAATGTGGTTACGGAAGCTACACAAAATGAAGAAGAAGCCAGAAGTAATGCGGAAAAATTTAAAGGTATTAAAGAAGAAAATACTAAATTATTGGATTTATTAAACAAGACTAAAGATATTTATTGGGAAATGGAGAGAATTCTAAGAATTATCGAAATTGATAAAGAATACGATAATACTGATAATGAATTAGAAAATTTAAAAATTAATGTTAAAGACTTAATTGATAAATTAAGAGATAATACTTCGGAATTAGAAAAGTACGATTCAGTTAAAGAAACTGTGTCTTTCTATGATGAAGCTTTAAAAGATGCTGTCGACTTTATTGGTGGTGAAGGAAATGCTTCTAAAAAAGATGGTGTTGGTGTAGAAGAAAAAGAAGAAGAAGTTCCTTTTAGTTTTGATGATAACAGTGATTTTAATTTAGATTTTGATACAGATATTTTTGGCTCTGATGATGATAGCTCTGGTAAAGAAGAGAAAGTAGTAAATACTAAAGATGACCAAAAGGAAGATACTGTAGAAGAGAATAAAGATGATTTCACTTCATCGTTTGATTTTTCATCAATGTATGGTTTTAATGATGATGATACAGAAAACGATAGTCATGCGGATAAGCAAAAAGTAGTTGATATAACTGATTTTGCTGAAGATAAAGCTGAAAAAGAAAATTCTAAAGAAGCCGAAAAAGAAAAAAAAGAGGAAGACGAAGAAGATAATTCATTAAGTGAATTAAATGATTTATTTAATTACTTAAATAATGATGATAGTTTTAATAACTAAAAGAGGTAATTATGGGCTTGAAAACAAATACAATAATCACTTTAGAAAATAATGAAAAGTATGTAGTTTTAAATGAAACAATGTATGGTGGTACTAAGTATTTCTTAGTAATGGGGATTGATGAAAAATTAGAAATGGTTCCCAATAAAGTGAAGATTTTAGAAGAAATTTTGGATGGTGCAGATATTTATGTTGATGCTGTGACAGATACTAATTTAATTTCTATTTTAACAAGATTATTAAAGGCACAGATGTAGCCTTTTTTTAGTAATAGATTTAGTTATAGAGATGTTTAATACCAAGTTTTTGGGCGTTTATATATTTATCTATAATGTCATTTATATCTTTTAAAATTGGAATAAATAGTGAATTCTGAACCACTATCCAAGATGGGATATTAATTAGAGTTAAATTGTCTTTAAAATAAATATTATTATATAAATCAAGAAATAATTTGTTATTATTTTTTAAGATGCAAACAACAACATGATTAGCGTTAATAGCGTTTACTTGGTGCCAATCATTTTTATTATCAATATAAATATATTGAATAATAGGGTTTAATCCTAATATATTTAGAAAATCAAATAAAAGAATATTTGTGTATCGACATATTTGAAAACCATATAAACTTAATATACCATCGCTTGGAAGATTATAAAAAGAAGGAATTACTGTATCAGAAGATTTTGCTTGTAATTGTAAATAAAAGTTATGAATATACGAGATAGCATTTTCAATTGTTATTTCATAGTTGTTAATAAATTCTTTTTTTAATAAACTCAATAAAGAATTGTATAAACTTGTTAATTTGATAAAGTCTTCTTCCAATAAATACATAATATTTCCTTCTTTTTGATTAAACAGTATTACTTTATAATAAATTATATTGGCTGTAAAGTGCTTTTAATAACAAAAAAACTAGAAGGTGCTTCTAGTTATAATATGTTAAACTCTAATATTTGAGTTTTATTTTAATTGGTGGAGCAGAGGAGAGTTGAACTCCTGTCCAAATATCTAAACCTTAGACTTCTACAAGTTTAGTTAAAACTTGAATTTCATTATAAAAATGGCTTTAACTTACCTTATTTATAACTAGATTAGATAAGATTCATTATTTTATTCTAATCAAATAAAATAATATAATCTGCTAATATGATACTTAAACTAAATCACAGATAAATTTAGAATAAGCAGCCCCAATGCTTACTTAAGCAAATGAAGGAGTAAAATTGAAACCAAAGTTTCCTTCTGTTTCGTCATTTAAATTTAATTGAAAATTTTAAGTCGTTTTCATGACTACTTGCCATCTAAAATTTACAAATATCTGTCGAAACCAATGCTGCCCCGTGTGTAAATTATATCATATCGAATACTGATTGACAAGATGTGTATTTTGTGTTAACATATGTGGCGAAAACAACTTGAGATGTACATGAAAGAGTAATTGATTGGGGGAATCAATATGGAAAATGAAAATAAGAATGTAGCAAATGAATTATCTACACAAGAATTGTATAGTAGAAGGGAATTTTTAAAAAAATCTCGAGATGCTTTAGTAATGGTCGGAATGATGGCAGCTATGTCAAAATTCGATTTTATTCTTGAAGCTGATGCCGCTGCAGTAACAAATGAGGCTCTTTATTCTCAATTTGTAAACGACTTTATTAGTGGTACATTTGTTAAGGATGCTGGAAAAAATAAGGGAATTAATTTTGAATGGATATACTTTAAGAATGGAAATGATAAAACAGTTCCTATTAATGTTAGAAATAATTATCATCAATGTGTTATTACAGATGCAAAGCATAATCCTATAATTTATAATTATTACATAAATTTCATTAACAAAGTTCGTAGTACAAAGACTGTTAGTGATTCTGATTTTAGAAAAAATGTTGGTGGAAATTATATTTATTTTCCTGGTAATGATGAGTATTCTGAAGACAACAAGAATCAAAGAAATTTCTTAAATCAATGTGAAAATAAATTGTATAATGTTATAAAAAATGATGTTATAAAATCGAATGATTTATCTAAAACTTTACCTGCATCTGTTGATTTCTTTAGATTTATATATGAAAATATGGTTTGTCCTGGTGCTTTATTTAGTTTATCTAATGGAATCCAAAATATTCCACTTTATGAAACTGTGTCAGAAATGGTGCAAGCAGCATGGGATAAAGTTTCTGCTATTGATTATGCAATCCAACATACTAAGCCAAAAGATTTAGGACCAAAGGCTGAGGCCGAAGGCGCTTGCGTTCAAGATATAGTTGCTACTTTATGTGGAAATAGAACTCGTGGTACTAGAACCGCTTCTACACTTAGACATTCTGGAACTCAAAAAGGAACATCCGGAGATCAAATGCAAATGTTTGTTAATTTGAATAACTATAGTTATAATCATGGCGTTGCTTGTTCTATTGTTGCATGGGCTGCTGATTACAATAAAAACAATCCAAGTGATCCATATACTGATGAGGATCTTATGGGCTTCTTGTTTATTGATAGAACCGAATTGAATTCAATATTGAATGACATTAGAAATAATAAGTATCAACACATTTTGTCTGGTTTTGAGATGACAAATTCAATTGAGGAGACAAATAGTGTTAATGATAAACTTCGTTCAAGAGCAAAAGTTGCTTCAAAGTCGCGTGTATTATCGTTAGCTAAAGATACCAAGTTAACATTATAATTTAAGGGGGAAATTTATATGTACGAAGATACTAAATATCAATTAAAAATTAATTGGAAAAATATTTTATTTGTTGTTGGTGTAATTGCGTTAACAGTAATTGTTATGATGCTAATTATGCCAAAAACTAATAAAGATGCTAATTACAAACAAGCATTTACAACAAATTTAAATATTATGAAAGAAGCCGCTAAAAGTTATTATACTTCTAGTGGTAATATGCCAGAAAATATTGGTGAATCATCTACTATTAATTTAGATAGTATGATAAGCAAAAAATTGGTTTCTGATTTTGTTGATAAGAATAATAAATCTTGTAATAAAACTAATTCTTATGCTCAAATAACAAAGACAGGAACAAGTGAGTATGTTTTAAAAACTCAACTTGCTTGTGATACTTCAAGTGATTATGTTTTAGAAACAATTACTACAAGGAATATCACAAATATTGATAAAGGATCTGATAGTGGTAAAGATTCAACTACTACTGATGATAATAAACAAAATGATGGTATTAATAATAGCGAAGATGATGAAGAAGATAAAATAAAAGATAATGAAACTGTCGATAAAGATGGTAATGTTATTAAAACTGTAAAAGAATATGAATTTAAGAAACCAGTTTATAATACAAAAAACACTTATCGTTGTGAAGATGGTTATAAGTTAGATTCATCAACTAATAGATGTTATAAAGAAGTAACTGGGGAAACAATTCCTGCTACTCCAATATATTTTGAGGATAATAAAACTGTAACCGAGGCTAAGAAAAATACAACTGGTGGTTATGATGAAACTGCTACTCCTAAGAAAGAAGTAGATAAAACCGAAACTAAATGTCCTGCTGGATATACTGAAGTAAATAGTACATGTGTTAAATATGTAGAAGCTACTGTAACCCCAGGTACAACAACTTATACTTGCGATACAAAAAATGGTTATAGTTATAATTCTATAACAAAAAAATGTGAGAAGCTATTAACTGTAGCACCAACTCAAACTTCAACTACAAAAGATGAGTATTCTTGTAGATATTCATCAGATAGTTTGAATTCATTTACAAAACAATGTCGTTATTCTGCTACTATTACAGATAATCGTTATTGTCCTTCTGGTACAACACCAAGTGGTGATAAATGTTTAAAAACTACGCCAACTTGTGATTGTCCTTCTGGTACAACTAAGGATTCTTTGGGTAGATGTATCGGTAAGGGTAGTAGTGTTCCTGCTACTTGGGATAATGCTAAATCGTATGGTAGTTATTCTACTGATCAATCAGGTTATACTAGTTCAGGTAAGATTGTATGTAATGCTTCAACTACTATGGGCAAAACTATTTATTCTTGTAAGAGTATGAATGCTATTTGTTCATCTGGTACATATGATGGTAACGGAAATTGTACTATTGGAAGTACCACTATTACTAATTGTACTCCTGGAACTTCAAAGACATATGTTGAAATGGAAGGAAAGAAAACTTCAACTTGTGATAAGGGTGGTAAATTATCATTCGACGAATCTACTTGTTATTATGATGCAACTAAAGAAACTAAGACAGAAACTTCTTATACTTGCGATACGGCTAATGGATATTACATGAATATATTTACTAATACTTGTCAAAAAACTGATTCAGTAGAACCAACTAAGAATACTACAGAAACTAAATATACTTGTCCTGCTGGATATAAACAAGAAGGTACTACATGTTATATAACTGCTGAAAAAGAAACAACTACAACATATAAATATTCTTGTCCTGAAGGATTTACTCCAAATGGTACTGGTGAAAATATGACTTGTACAAGACATGTAGAATCTAAGGAAGAATATTATTGCGAAGATAAAGATGCTACTTTAGATAAAGAAAATAAAACATGTACAAAAGTAACTAAAGGTACAATTAAAGGCTATGAATGTCCGGACTCCGTCAACTATATATATGATGAAGGAACGCATACTTGTGTTAAGAAAACTTTAGATTGTAAAGATCCAATAGTTGATACAGAAGAAAATGTTACATATCAATATAAGTGGAGTACTAGTGAAAGTCTAGATGGTTGGACTAAAACTGGTAATGAAAGAGAAAAGACAATTAAATCTGATGCCTTAGTAAAATAAAAACTAAAAGCAATATTGATGATAAAATTCATTGATATTGTTTTTTTTCTTGCTTAAAAAAAGCATGATTTTAACATGCTTTAGATAGGTTTTAAGTATTTTTTTTATTTGAAAATTTTTTCAGAAATTTTATTTCTTAGTAAATTTATAGCTTTCTCGGTTGAGGCGTCATAGTAAGGAAAATAGAAAGTACCGGCATTAATTATTTTTACTTCGTACTGTTTAATTTTTTTCTTGAAAATTAAAAATCTATCGATGTATTCGGTTTCGGTAATACTATCTACCTCTTTGTATCTGATGGCCATTGTTTTACGGTAAGTAGTGTAATAGAATTCATTATCAAAAAATTCAAATGAACCTTTGGTTATACAGGCTTTCTTTTTAACAAAATACATCCAGACTAGAATGAGAATACCACATGCAATAATAGCGGGAATAAATAAATATAATAAAAATATTTCACGATATAAGACAATTATAATTAAAATATACAATATTAAAAAGAGCGGAGATATTTTTTTGAAAAAGCGGTTATTTTTGTATTTAAACTCATATTTATTGTTATTCATGTTTTCACCTATACCTTAATTTGATTTTATAATATATTAAATGAAAAAACAATTGATTTATGAAATATTTACGATAATTTTACTTTTTGGTTGCATAAAAAATAGCTTTAAATTATAATTAAGGTATGATAACCATAGATGGTAGATGGATGATTATTTATGAAAAAAAGTTGGGAAGAAATTTATATATATAATGGTGATATTTTACTTGGGTTAGCTAGGATATACAAAAGTCTTAGTAATCTTGGGGAGATTAGAATATATATGAATTTAAAAGATTATAAAATAGTAAAGGAATAATGAATATGGATATTAATTTTTTGAAACAAAATGGTGTAGATACAGATAAAGCTTTAGAGCTTTTTGGAGACATGGATATTTACAATGAGACTTTTCAGGATTATTTAGATGGTATTGATGAAAAGTTGAATAATTTAAAAAGAAGCAAAGATAATGAAAATTGGCAAGATTATGGAATTTTTGCACATTCCATTAAAAGTGATGCTAGATATTTAGGATTTACCAAAGAAGCGGAGATATTTTTACAACATGAAATGGCCGGCAAACAAGAAAATCAGCATTTTATTGAAAAAGAATATGATAACTTATTAAAAACAGTAAGTTATATGACATCTATAGTAAAAAGATACTTAAATGGCGAGAAAGCTTTATCACGCATGCCAGAACCAGAAGTAAGACCAGTAGCTAATGTTGTAACGGCACCTTTAGAAAATGTAGTTCTAATAGCAGATGATTCAAAAATTGTTGATAATTTTGCTCTTAAAGTAATGGATGGTATGTATAAGGGAATAATTGCATTAGATGGTAAAGAAGCAATCGATATAATTAGTAGTAATAAATATAATATTATGGCTATTTTATTAGACTTAAATATGCCTAATGTTGGTGGTTTCGAAGTTTTAGAGTACTTAAAAAATAGTAATCATTATAGTAAAATTCCAATCTCAATTATAACTGGTGAAGACTCTAAAGATATGATAGATAAGGCATTTAAATATAATATAGTTGATATGTTAGTTAAACCTTTTAGTAAAAATGACTTTTTAAGAGTTTTAGATAAGACAATTAATCTTAATAAAAATTAACATTAAGTAAATAAAATTGGCGATATTTATAAAAAATCGAAAAAATTTGTAGAAAATACAAGTTTTTTTTAAATTTTTGAAGGAAATTTGGCTTGAGGCGGTAATAATATAAGTAGAAGGGTAAATAATATCCTCCATAAGAATATCATTGTCAGAATGAAATTCTTGTGATAGTATAAATTTAGAAATTCTTTAAAAATAGGAGGTTTGGAATGAAAGATTTAACTATAGAAAAAGATAAAGACAAGGTTCTTGACCAAGTCCTTGCTGATATTGAAAAACAATTTGGAAAAGGAGCAGTTATGCGATTAGGGTCGCAGGAACATTTGAATGTAGAAGTAGTTCCTAGTGGTTCTTTAAGTCTGGATATTGCTTTAGGGGTTGGTGGTTATCCCAAAGGACGAATTATTGAAATTTATGGTCCCGAATCTAGTGGTAAAACAACTTTTGCTCTTCATGCAATTGCTGAAGTCCAAAGAAGAGGAGGGAGAGCAGCTTTTATTGATGCCGAACATGCTTTAGATCCAGTGTATGCTAAAAACTTGGGAGTTAATATTAATGAATTACTTTTAAGTCAACCTGATACGGGTGAGCAAGCTTTAGAAATATGTGAGGCTTTGGTAAGAAGTGAAGTTGTTAATATTGTAGTAATCGATTCTGTTGCAGCCCTTGTACCACAGGCCGAAATTGAAGGAGATATGGGAGATAGTCATGTCGGTTTGCAAGCAAGATTAATGAGTCAAGCTTTAAGAAAATTATCTGGTACTATTAACAAGACTAAAACAACAGCTATATTTATTAACCAATTAAGAGAAAAAGTTGGAGTATTGTTTGGCAATCCTGAAACAACAACTGGTGGTCGTGCTTTAAAATTTTATGCTAGTATTCGTCTAGATATAAGAAGAGGAGAACAACTTAAAGATGGCGATAAATTTATCGGCAATAAAACTAATATTAAAGTTGTTAAAAATAAAGTAGCACCACCATTTAAGACGGCTTCAGTTGATATAATTTATGGTAGTGGTGTATCACATACTGGCGAAATTTTAGATATTGCTAGTGATCTTGGCATGATAAATAAAAGCGGAGCATGGTATTCTTACAAAGGTGAAAAAATTGGTCAAGGAAGAGAGAATGCTAAAAATTATTTACTCAGCAATCCGACTATTATGAATGAATTAGAGCTTATGATTAGAAAACATTATAATTTTAATGATGTTATGGAAAAAAGTACTGATAAATCAGCTAAGAAAATCAGTAATTAACGGGAATTAGAAAAAATTTTAAAAAAGTAAACTATGTGTCTTGCAAGTGATTTTTACTTGTGTTACTATTAATTGTAGTCATAAGAAAAGGGGGTCCTTGCAATGTATGTAGTTAATAAAAAGAAGAAGAAAAAAAAGAAATTTCATTTCATTGTGTTTTTAAATTTTCTTCTTTTCTTTTGTATAATTATTTCTGTAGGACTCGGTGTTAACTATATTGTTAAGAATGCTCCCGTTTTTGATAAAAGAAATCTTTATATGAGACAATCTACTATTATGTTAGATAAAAAAGGCAATGAAATAACAAGACTAGGAACTGAAGACAGAGAACTAGTTAGTTATGATGATTTACCTCAGGTTTTGGTAGATGCCATAGTAGCAGCTGAAGATTCTAGATATTTTCAGCATCAAGGCTTTGATTTGGTTAGATTTGTTAAAGCTACTATGAACCATTTAAAAGGTGATAGCAATGCTGGTGGCGCTTCGACAATAACAATGCAAATATCTAAACAAGTATTTACTTCTAATGTTTCTACCGGAATAGAAGGGATAATTAGAAAATTTACCGATATTTATTTATCAATGTTTCAGATAGAAAAAAATTATTCAAAGGAAGAAATATTGGAAATATATGTAAATTATCCTTTTTTAGGAGCACATAGTTATGGCGTTGAAATGGCATGCCAGAATTATTTTGGTAAAAGTGTTCGAGATATAAATTTATCAGAAGCTGCACTTATTGCGGGTTTATTTAACGCACCATCGGATTTTGATCCTTATGAAAATGTTTATAATGCAACGAAGAGACGCAACGAAGTATTAAATTTAATGTATAGACATGGTTATATAACTAATGAGCAGTTACAAGATGCTTTAAATATTTCTGTATCAAGTATGTTAATCGCTAAAAAGGCTGGTACCAGTAAATACCAAAGTTTTATTGATACAGTTACTAACGAAATAATAAATGATACTGGGTTAAATCCTTATAATGTGCCAATGATTATTCAGACAACTTTAGATACAACCGTTCAAGATGCTGTAAATGATGTTATGAATAATAAGAAAAATTTTAAAGATGATGCTATTCAAGCTGGTATTGCCATTACGAGTGTTGCTGATGGTTCAATTATGGCTATTGGGGGTGGTCGCAATAGGACTGGTGCAAGACAATATAACTATGCTACTGATATTAAACGAGCTCCAGGTTCATCAATAAAGCCGTTTATGGATTATGGACCATACTTTGAATTTAATGGTGGGACCCCAAATGATATAATTTTGGATGCTCCTTATACTTATTCAGATGGAACAAGAATAGTTAATGCTATGCGTGATTATAAAGGATATATTACAATTAAACAAGCTTTATCAGATTCGAGGAATATTCCTGCTTTAAAAGTTTTTCAACAAGTTGATAAGAAAAAAATAGCAGATTATGTTCATGCTTTTGGTATTAATTATGGCAAAAACTTATATGAATCGGCTTCCATTGGCGCTTTTGAAGGCGTTTCTCCTTTAGAAATGTCGGCGGCTTATGGTACTTACGCTCGTGGTGGTTATTATATTGAACCTTATTCTTATACGAGAATAACTTATCGTGATAATAATGAAGTTAAAGAAAAAATATATCAAAAAGAAAAAGTTTGTAGTGAAAAAACAGCTAAGTATATTAATGAAATATTACTTTATGCAATTAAATATGGTAAAATTTTAGGAACCTTAGAAGTTGGTAATGCCGAGGTTGCAGGCAAAACAGGAACTACCACTATCGATAGAGCAAAAACAGAAGCTTTAGGAATTAGTGAGTATTCCGTGTTAGATTCTTGGGCTTGTATTTATAGTAGAGATTATTCTGTCTCATTATGGTATGGTTATGATGAGGTAACAAGTACTAACTATATGTTAAATATTGATGCTACTTTAGGACGCCGAAGAATAATGAAAAAGTTAGTAAAACAAATGATTTCTGGTAATCAAAAATTATTGACTTCGACTTGATTTAGATATAAAAAAATTATTTAAATTAATTTAAGATTTATAAAAAATATAAACTATAATTTAAAAATTAATGATTAGTAAATGTAATAAGAAAGAGCAATGGAGATATTAGTCTTTTGGCTCTTTTTCTTTTGGGAAAAAACATTGCTAAATCCGCAAAAATTAATTATAATAAAAATATAGATTAATTTCTATTAGAGGAGAAAATTATATGGAATTAAATTTATTATCCATTATTTTCTTGATTTTGGGACTTTTTGTCGGGGCAGTTATTGTCATCGTTACTTATATGATTAGAAAGAAAAATTTAGCTACTAAAGCCGCTGATATGATTAGTGATGCGGTTAGAAAAGCTGAAGAAGCTAAAAAAAATAGTTTAGCTGAAATAAAAGCTGAGAGTTTGCGGGTTAGAGAAGAAACAGATAAAGAAATAAAAGAGCGTAAACAAGAGCTAAAAGAATTAGAAGATAGACTTGATAAAAGAGAAACAAATTTAGATAAACGCGAAGAATTATTACAAGTTCGTTCTAATAATTTAGATAAAAAAGATGATGATATCTTAGACAAACAAAAAAAGTTACAAGATAAAGAAGAGAAAATTGATGAAATATTAAAAAAACAAATGGAAAAACTAGAAGAAATTAGCAAGTTAAAAAGAGATAAAGCTCATGATTTAATTATGAAAAAAGTTGAAGAAGATATGTCTTTAGAAATTGCTGATTATATTAAAGAAGAGGAACAAAAAGCTAAATTGAATGCTCATGAAGTGGCTAAAGGAATTATTGTTTCGGCTATGCAAAGATATTCAGCTGATGTTACTAATGAACAAACAGTTAGTACGATTGCTCTTCCTAGTGATGATATGAAGGGTCGTCTTATTGGGCGTGAAGGTCGTAATATTAAGACGATTGAAGCAGTTACAGGGGTTGATTTAATAATTGATGATACTCCAGAAGCTATTGTTATATCTTCTTTTGATCCATTAAGAAGAGAAATAGCTAAAATTACAATTGAAACCTTAATTAAAGATGGACGCATTCATCCAACTAGAATTGAAGAAGTTTATACAAAGATTTGTAATGATATAAATACTAAAATTACCGATTTAGGTAATAGTGCAATATATGATTTAAGTCTTGGCAAAGTTGATGCTGAGCTAATTAATATTATTGGGCGTTTAAATTATCGTACTAGTTATGGTCAAAATGCGTTGCAACATTCAATGGAAGTGGCTTATCTTTCTGGACTTATGGCTGCTGAACTAGGTGAAAATGTTATTTTAGCGCGTCGGGCAGGTTTGCTTCATGATATTGGTAAAGCAATTGACTATGAAGTTGAAGGTTCGCATGTTGAACTAGGTGTAATGCTGGCTAAAAAATATCATGAAGATGAAGTAGTTATTAATGCTATTGCATCTCATCATGGGGATACAGAACCTAAAAGTATTATTGCTATTTTAGTTCAAATTGCGGATACTTTGTCAGCAGCACGCCCAGGGGCTAGAAACGATTCAATAGAAAATTATGTTAAGCGTTTAGAACAATTAGAAGCAATTGGTAATTCTTTTGAAGGGGTTGAAAAAACATATGCAATGCAGGCTGGTCGTGAAGTAAGAGTTATGGTTAAACCAGAGGAAATTGATGATGCAAAAGCAAAGATAATTGCTCGTAATATGAAAGAAAAAATCGAAGCCGAAATGCAATATCCGGGGACAGTTAAAATTACGGTTATTAGAGAAACTAGAGCTTCAGAAGAAGCAAAATAAATTGCTTAATAGTTAATATTGTGATATTATACTACTGCGAAAAAGTGTTAGTTAGGAGTTATATATATGGAAAGATTACAAAAAGTTATTGCTCAAGCTGGTGTGGCTTCTAGAAGAAAAGCAGAAGAATTGATTGTTAATGGTAAAGTTGCTGTTAATGGAAATATTGTTACCGAGTTAGGAACAAAGGTAAGTGGTACTGATATTATAACAGTTAATGGTCGTCAACTTACGAAAGAAAGTTATGAGTATTATTTATTAAATAAACCAAGAGGATACATTTGTAGTCTTAATGACGAATTTAATCGTAATATTGTAACTGAGCTAATTGATACTGATAAAAGAATTTACCCTGTGGGTCGTCTTGATTATGATACAACTGGTTTAATTATTTTAACTAATGATGGAACTTTAGCTAATATTTTAATGCATCCAAAGAATAAAGTTGAAAAGACTTATATTGCTAAAATTGAGGGTAATTTAACGATGGAGGAGTTGCATAAATTAAAGACAGGTATTGTAGTTGATAAAATGTTATGTAAACCAACTAGAGTTAAAATTAAGAAACATGATATTGTTAAATGTACGGATTTAGTAGAAATAACAATTATGGAAGGACGAAATCATATTGTTAAAAATTTATTTAAAGCTGTGGGTCATGAAGTAGAAAAATTAAAACGCGAACAATATGGTTTCTTAGAACTAGGTAATTTGAAATCTGGTGAATATCGTCCTTTGACAATTAAAGAAGTACATCGTTTGTATGCTTATAAAAAATAAAGAGTTTAATGCCGATGTTAAACTCTTTTTAGAAAGAAATTGATTTTATGAAATATGAATTATTAGCGCCCGCTGGCGATATGGAGTGCTTAAAATGGGCAATCGAAGGTGGTTGTGATGCTGTATATTTAGGCGGTAATCATTTTGGAGCTAGAGCTTATTCTAAAAATTTTTCGGATGAAGAGCTAGCCTTAGCAATAAAATATGCTCATCAATATGGGGTAAAAGTTTATTTAACTTGTAATACTTTAATATACGATGAAGAAGTAGAGGATTTTTTAAACCTTGTTCGTTATGCTCATAAGTCGGGAATAGATGCAGTTTTAATTCAAGATTTGGGAATGTATGATTTAATTCATCAAAAGTTTCCTAATTTAGAAATCCATGCTTCGACGCAATTGCACATTCATAATTTAGATGGAGCTTTAGTAGCTAAAAAGTTAGGTTTTAAAAGAATTGTTTTGGCGCGTGAAACCGATATTGATACAATAAAAGAAATTAAAGAGAAGACGGGTTTAGATATTGAAGTTTTTGTCCATGGCTCTTTGTGCGTATCTTATTCGGGACAATGCTTATTTTCTAGTTTAGTTGGTGGCAGAAGTGGTAATCGTGGGGCTTGTGCTGGGTCTTGTCGTTTACCTTATGATATAGTAGATAAAAATAACATAGTCTTAAACAAGACTAAAAAATATCCTTTATCAATGAAAGATTTGTGTGCTATTTCTAGTATTGGTAAGCTTATGGATATAGGAGTTAATTCCTTTAAAATTGAAGGACGAATGAAATCTAAAGAATATGTTTATTTAGTTACGAAACTCTATCGAAAGGCCATTGATAGTTATTTAGAAAAGCAAGAAGTAACAATTGATTATGAGATCTTAGATAAACTAAAGAAGGTGTTTAATCGCGAGTATACTTTAGGTTTCTTAAATAATGTTTCTAATAACGATGTTATAAATGGGAAACAACCTAATAATGTTGGGGTTAAAATTGGAACTGTTGTTAAACTTACTAAAACCAATGCTTTAATAAAATTAGAAGATGAATTGCATATTGGTGATGGTTTAAGAATTAAAGGACCAGTTGGTGAGATTGGCACCGTTGTAAATGACTTTTATTTACAAGGTAACTTAGTAAAAGAAGCTAAAGCTGGTATGGTAATTAGTTTACCTATTTGGAAAAAGCCCAATGTTTTAGATGAAGTTTTTTTAACATCTTCAAAATATATTGGGGATTGCATAGCTTGTGAGATTGAAAAGAATCCTCGAAAAGTAATGCTTACGGGTAGTATAATTTTACATAAAAAGGAAAAAATAATATTTAAATTAAGTGATGGATTAAATAATATCGAACTTAATGGCCTCGTTGTTGATATGGCTAAAAATAGACCCTTAACTAAAGATGCTATTTTAGAAAAATTAACTAAATTAGGTGGAACTGTTTATCAATTTAGTAAGTTAGATATTATTTTAGATGATGATATATTTGTTCCTTTAACTGTTCTTAATGAGTTGAGAAGAGAAGCAATCAATATTTTAAATACTAAAAGAGAAAATATTCCCGATAAGATAATTGAAAAAGAATATGAAAAAAAGGTGCCAAGATTTACTAAGGAGGCTAATGTAAATGCTTGTGTATTTAAAGATAGTGATATCGATAGTGCAGCAAAGTATCAAAACATTTATTCTTATCAAGAAGATACTAAGTATATAAAAGCATTACCGAATGTTATAGATAAATATCCAGATGATTTAAAGAAATCTTCAATAAAACCAATTTTGGTTTCCGAGATAGGTGGTTTAAATTTAACTAATATTCATACTGATTATAGTTTAAATGTTGTTAACTCTTATGCTGTGGCTTTTTTACATAGTATGGGTGTTAAAAAAATCACTTTATCTTATGAAATGACATTAAGTCAAATTAAAACTTTGATTGAAAAGTATCAAGAAAGATATGGGACAATACCTAATATCGAAGTTATTGTTTATGGATATATTAAAATTATGACATTAAAATATAATTTGTTTAATGATTATAAAGAGGCTATGTATTTAAAAGATAGATTTAATAATAGTTACCGAATTAGAGAGTGTAGGGGTTTAACAGAAGTTTATTATTCCAAAATATTAGATAATAGAAATTTTGATTATTTTAGCGCGGGAGTTAACCATATACGATATAACCTTTACAAATTTTAAGAAAAAAGATACAATGTTGATATAACTTATTAGTAAGGAAGTTTAATTATGTGGCAAGCAATTTATTATATATTTTTTACTTTAACCCTGTTTTATGGACTTTATTATTCTTTAACAGGACTATATGGTTTTTTAAAACCTAAGAAATTTAAGATAGTACCTTTTGAAGCAGAGAAAAAATTTGCTATTGTTATAGCAGCTCGTAATGAAGAAGCTGTTGTTGGTAATTTAGTAAAGTCAGTTTTAGAGTCTAACTATCCTAAAGATTTATTTGAAGTTTATGTAGCTGTTAATAATACAACAGATAATACGGCTAAAGTTGCTAAAGAGGCCGGCGCTATTGTAATTGATGTTAAGGAAAAAGTTAAATCAAAAGGGGAAGTTTTACGATATGTCTTTAAAAAATTAAAGAATCGTAAAGATATTGATGCTTATATTATTTTTGATGCAGATAATATTATTCATCCTGATTTTTTGGCGCGTATGAATGACACTTTGTGTTGTGGTTATCGTGTAGCACAAGGCTTTAGAGATAGTAAAAATATTAGTGATAACTGGATAAGTGGTTCTTATTCCTTATATTATTACATGCAAAATTTCTTTTTTAGTAAGGCGCGTATGACGATGAACCAAAATGCTTCTATTAATGGAACCGGATTTATGGTTAAAAAGGAATTAATTGAGGAGATGGGCTTTCCAACACAGACTTTAACTGAAGATATTGAGTTTACTGCGTTGTGCGCATTAAGAGATGAAAGAATTGCTTTTGTTGAAAATGCTGTTACTTATGATGAACAACCGGTCGAATTTAAAGCTTCTTGGAAGCAGAGAAAAAGATGGTCTGTTGGTTGTTTACAGTGTTTAAAACTTTATTGGAAGGATTTGCTTGGACACTTCTTTAAAACAGGAAGTCAGCCTTCTTTTGATATGTTTATGAACTTTGTAGCGCCCGTTGTTCAAGTAATTTGTCTTGCTGAGTTTGTAGCTTTAATTTTCTTTAGAATATTTAATATTCGTTTATATGATATTTTCTCATCATTGTTCTCAAGTGGGGCTGTATTCATGATATTAACTTATGTTAGTGGCGTTGTCGTTAGTGTTTTCATTTTGAAATATAATAAAAGAAAGGCTAAAAATCTGTTGAGTGCAATTGCTTTATTTGCCGTTTTCATTTTAACTTGGATACCAATTAATTTAGTATGTCTATTTACTAAGGATATGAAATGGGAAGAAATTAAACATAATCGTGGTATTGCCTCTAATGAGATGAAATTTAATAAATAATGTTAGTTAATGTTAATAAAAAATTAATGCTTGATGATTATGAGATAAGTGTTTTGAAAAAATATAATATTGATATTAGTAATTGTTCTGATTTAAGAGAAGTTACTTTATTAGTCGAACATTTTATGGATAATTATGAACTTGATAGCGAAGAATTAGACGAGTTGGATTATATTTTAGAAAAATTACAAGAAAGAAATTATTATCAAAATACAAATAAATAGGAGTGTATACTTAATATTCTTACATAAACCTTTGCAGATAAATAATTTAACTTTAGAAAACAATGGAAATAACAAGCTGAAAAATGTATAAAATAATGCCTTTTAGTGGTGTTATTTTTTTTAATATATGATAGTATATTAATTGCGCAAGTAAGTACTTAAATTTTAAAAATAAAAATGATATACTAAAGATAGTAAAGGGTGGTGATATTATGAAGTATAGTCCTTTAGGAATAAAATCCGAATATACTTTGTTAACAAGTTTAATTAAAATAAGTGATTTAATTAACTTTGCTAAGCAAAATAATATTACTACCATTGGTCTTTTAGATGATAATTTAAATGGAGTCATGGAATTTTTTGATAGTTGTGCTGCAAATGACATCAAGTCTATTATTGGATTAAGTGTTAGAATAAATGATAGTAACTACTATTTATATGCTAAGAATTATCAAGGATATTTAGAGTTAGTTAAGATAAATAATAAAATTGTTTTAGAAGAAAGTGTATCCCTTGGTGATTTAGAAAGTTCTGATATTTATGTAGTTATTCCTTATGAATTTAAAAGTAACTATGAAGAATTAAAAACTATTAAAAATATTAATGATATATATATTGCTTATACTAATTTAGAGGAAAAAAAGAACTTGAGTTTGGTTATTTCCAATATACTGTTTATTAAAGAAATAAGATGTTTTAATTCTGGTGATACAGTTTATTTAGAGTATTTGAAAAAAATTGGTAATAATGATTTTGAAACTCTTAATACAGCTTATGAGACTGATAAATTAAATAATGATGATATAGAAAGACTAAATAAATTTATTAGTACTATTGATATTAAAATGGATAAGTCGAAAAGATATATTCCTGTGTTTAACAAAGATGTTAATAGTAAAACTTATCTTTATAATTTGGCTTTTTTAGGACTTAAAAAGAGATTAAATAATAAAGTTAGTGATAATTATGTAACTAGGTTAAATTATGAATTAGATGTCATTGATAAGATGGGATTTAATGATTACTTTTTGATTGTTTTTGATTATGTTAAATATGCAAAGAAAAATGACATTTTAGTCGGACCTGGTCGTGGGTCAGCTGCGGGAGCTTTGGTAAGTTATTGTCTAGGAATAACTAATATTGATCCGTTAAAATATAATTTGCTCTTTGAACGATTCTTAAATAAAGATAGAGTAACTATGCCTGATATTGATATGGATTTTGAAGATGTTAGACGCGAAGATATGATTAAGTATGTTAGAGAAAAGTATGGTCTATATAATGTGGCACCAATAACGACTTATGGAACTTTGCAAGCTAGACAAGTTATTCGAGATGTCAGTAAATATATAATTGTTGAGGATAAATTAGTTGATACTTTTGTTAGTAATATTAATTCTAAATTGAGTTTGAAAGAGAACTTCCAAAATCCTATAATTAATAAAATGCTGAAAGAAAATGGCGTTTTACAAAGAATATATAAAGTTGCCATGAAATTAGAAGGTTTAAAAAGACATATGTCAGTACATGCCGCTGGTGTGGTTATTTCTTCTGTTTCTTTAAAAGATGTTATGCCCATTGTTAAGACTGCCAATGGCATTAATACTGGTTTAACAATGAATTATTTAGAAGAGCTTGGTTTTTTAAAAATGGACTTTTTGGCATTATCTAATTTAACATTTATTCATAATATTTTAAGAAATTTACCGGAGTATTTTAATCTTTATAATATTCCTTTAGATGATAAAAAAACCTTTGATTTATTTTGTCAGGTTGATACTGATGGGATATTTCAGTTTGAGTCAACAGGTATGAAAGAATTTTTAAGAAAATTACAGCCTAAAAATTTTAATGATTTATATGCTGCTGTGGCTTTATTTAGACCAGGGCCAATGGATAATATTGATACTTTTATCGAAAGAAAAAATGGGGCTGATGTAACTTATATTGTTCCTGAGTTAGAACCAATTTTAAAAGAAACTTATGGTATTATTGTTTATCAAGAACAAATTATGCAAATCTTAGTAACGATGGCGGGTTTTAGTTTTGCACAGGCGGATAATATAAGGCGAGCTATGAGTAAAAAGAAAAAAGAGGTAATCGAAAAAGAAAGAGTAAACTTTATTACTTCTGCTGTAAAAAAAGGTTATGACAAGATAAAAGCAACAGAAGTTTATGATTTAATATTAAAGTTTGCTAATTACGGTTTTAATAAAGCTCATTCAGTAAGTTATGCACTTATTGGTTATCAAATGGCTTATTTGAAAGTACACTATAAAGAATTATTTTTGGCTAATTTACTTAATATGACTATTTCTAATAGTAAGAAAACCGAAGATTATTTAAATATAGCTAAGAAAGATAAGATAACTATTTTGACTCCTAATATCAATAAAAGTAAAGAAGTTTATTTAAGTAAAAATAATTATTTATTATTACCTTTGAGTATTATAAAAAATATTGGAAGTAATACTGTCAATTTAATATTGCAAGATAGAGAAGAAAATGGTTTGTTTGAAGACTATTTTGATTTAGTAAGAAGGTTCTATAAATTAGGCATTAAGAAAAATGTTATTGAAAGTTTAATTTATGCTAAAGCTTTAGACACTTTTAAAATTAATCATAAGACTATGATAAATATGTTAGAAGAAGTATTAAGATATGCTATAGTTTGTGATGATTTAGATCCTTCTTTAGTAGAAAAACCAATCTTGAAAATAGAAGATGAGTTTGATGATAAGACTTTGATGAACCAAGAATTAAATGTTTATGGTTTTTATGTAAGTAATCACCCTGCTAGTAAATATAATACGAAAGATATAGTAAAAATAAATAATGTTAAGAATTACTTAGGTAAGAATGTGAAAATGGTTGTTTTAATTAACGACATTAGGAAAATAAAAACTAAAAAGAATGAAGATATGGCTTTTGTTAATGGAACTGATGAAACGGGAAGTATGGATTTTGTAGTATTTCCTAAAAAAATTAGTTACTTGGAAAATTTAATGGTTGGTAGTTTAGTGGTCGTAATGGGAACAGTAGCAAGAAGAATTGATAAGTATCAAATAAATATAAATGTAGTAAGGAGTATCTAAAAATGAGTAGTGAAGAATTGTTTTTTCAAAGTCTAGGTATAAACGATTTAACGGCTTATCAAAATTATAAGATAAAAGAAGTTTTATTAGATGAGAAAAAACGGGAATTTAATGTAGTAATGATGCTTCCAGATGATTTAAGTCCTCAAGATGTTGATAAACTATATCAGGCTTGTAAACGAGGAATTAATGGAAACATTAAAGTTAATTTAACTATTGAAAGTAATATTACTGATAAAGATAAAATAATTAGTATTTTTAAGTATGTTTTAAATAATTATATAAGTACTAAGCCTTCGTTAAGTGGAATTATTGATAATAATGTAACAATGGATGATGATATTATTATTGTAGAAGTAAATACTAAAATTGAAGAAAAATTAGTTTTAGAAGGGGTAAAGAGTTTAATTAATAGACTTAATCTTTATGGAATTAAAGATATTAATATTACAACAATGGTTAATGTGTTAAAACAAGAAGAAATAAAAAAACTAATGGAATCTAGTCATGAAGAACAGATTGTAAAAGAAGTATCACCAGTATTTTTAGGAAAGCATATTGATGGGGATATTATGAAAATTAATGATATAATGGGTGATACTAAAAATGTGATTATAGAAGCTTTTATTTTTGGAGAGATTGCTACTTTAGAAAAAGAAACAATTAATATTATTACTCTTAAAGTCAGTGATAAAACTAATAGTATTTTAGCGAAAATTTTTAAGAAAGACCATGATGAATTTAATGAAGTAATGGATAATTTAAAAGCTGGAGGCTGGTATCGTATCCATGGTAATGTTGAATTTGATACTTTTGCAAAAGAATTAGTTTTAAAAGTTCGAAATATGGAGCATATTGCTTCGAAAGAAAATAAAGTTAAAGATGAAGCCGAAGTTAAAAGAGTGGAGTTACATACCCATACGATGATGAGTGCGATGGATGCCGTTATTCCTGCGGAAGCGTTAGTAAAATTTGCTTATAATTTAGGGCATAAGGCGATTGCCGTAACCGACCACAACTGTGTTCAATCTTTTCCAGAACTATATCATACAGTAGAAAATATTAATAAGGGTAAAGATCCAAAGGACCATTTTAAAGTATTATACGGTACGGAAATAAATGTTGTTAATGATGATATTGATGTTGTCTTTAATAATAGGGAATATAATTTATTAGATCAAACTTATGTTGTATTTGATACCGAAACAACCGGTTTTTATGCTGGTAGTGATCAAATGATTGAAATAGGGGCAGTTAAGATAAAAAATAATGAAGTTTTAGATCGCTTTGATGAGTTGATTGACCCTCATCGACCTTTGCCTCAAAAGATTATAGATTTAACATATATTACAGATGACATGTTAAAAGGAAAAGAAAATGAAGATGTTGTTACCCAAAAATTCTTAGAGTGGGTAGGTGATTTACCATTAGTGGCTCACAATGCTAAGTTCGATATTTCATTTATGAAAGCGGCCTGCAATAAATATAACTTGGGGGAATTTAATGCTACAGTTTTAGATACAATGAGTATGGCCCGAATGTTGCACCCCGATTGGCCCAACCATAAACTTAGTACTTTAACTAAAAAGTTAAATATTCCTTGGGATGAAGATAAGCATCACCGAGCTGATTACGATGCTGAGGGAACGGCGTATGCCTTTTATAAATTCTGTAAAGATTTTGATCAGCAAAATATTTCGACTACGACTAAATTAGTTAACAGTATTGATACCGAAAGTTTAGTAAAATTTGCTTATCCTTTTCATGCCACTATTATTGCTAAAAATCGTGATGGGTTAAAGAATTTATTTAAAATTATTAGTATGGCTAATACAAAATATCTTTATAAAAATGAACAGCCAAAAATTCCAAGAAAAGAAATTTCTAATTTAAGAGAAGGACTTATAATTGGATCAGCATGTGTTAATAATGAGATATTTGAAAAAGCAGCGGGAATGGAAGATGAAGAACTTGTTAACATGATGAGTTTCTATGATTATATTGAGGTTCAACCTCTAAGTGTGTTCTCACATTTGATTGGGGTTGATCGTAAATTTAATAATGAAATTGAAGCTCAAAATTATTTAAAGAGAATTATTAGAGTAGCTAAAGAAGCCGGAAAACCTGTGGTAGCAACTGGAGATGTTCATAATTTAACGAAAGAAGATTTAATTTATAGGGAAATAATTGTTAATACTAAATTCAACGGTAAGTTACATCCATTAAATCGTAAAGGTATGAATGTTCCTAATATGTATTTAAAAACTACTAATGAAATGTTAGAAGAATTTAGCTTTTTAGGGGATGATACAGCTTATGAAATCGTAGTTACTAATCCTAATAAAATTGCTGATATGATTGAAGAAATTGAAGTAATTATTGCAACGCCAAAACCATTTGCTCCCAAAATTCCTAATTCTATTGAAACAATGACTGAGCTAGTTTATACAAAAGCAAGGAACTGGTATGGTGATGTTTTACCTTATCATATTGAAGATAGATTGGCTAAAGAACTTTATGGTGATTCTTTAAAAGAAGCTATAACTTATTATGTTAATAAAGACGAGGCTATTACAGATAAAGAGAAAGAAATATTTGCTATTTTGCATAAAACAATTGTAGGCGGTTATAATTGTGTAAAAGATTATATTAAGGGATATTTAAAAGATACTTTGGAAGAAGTACCTAATGATGAAGAACTAGATAAAGAAGCTAAGAAAAAACTAGGTGGTATCATTGGTGCTGGCTATGATGTTATTTATTTGATTGCCCAAAAGTTAGTAAAACACTCTAATGATGAAGGTTTCTTAGTTGGATCCCGTGGTTCTGTTGGTTCTTCGTTTGTTGCTTGTATGATGGGAATAACAGAGGTTAATTCTTTAGCTGCTCATTATCGTTGTAGTAAATGTAAATTAAGTATTTTTGATGATGAAGAAGGTAATCCTTTAGGGTCAACTTACTCTAGTGGTTTTGATCTTCCCGATAAAAAATGTCCCCACTGCGATATTCCTATGATTAAAGATGGTCAAGATATCCCATTTGCTACCTTCTTAGGTTTTAATGCTGATAAAGTACCAGATATCGATTTGAATTTTAGTGATTTGAATCAAGCGAGTGCTCATGATTATACGAAAGTATTGTTCGGGGTTGATAATGTTTATCGAGCAGGAACTATTGGTACTGTTGCTGAAAAGACGGCTTACGGGTATGTTCGTGGTTACTGTGAAGATAAAGGCATTATTATGCGTAACTTAGAAATAGAGCGTTTAGCTATGGGTTGTACTGGAGTTAAGAGAACAACAGGTCAACACCCTGGGGGGATTGTTGTTATTCCCGGGTACATGGAAGTTTATGACTTTACTCCATTCCAATATCCCGCTGATGATCCAACGAGTGTATGGCGTACTACTCACTTTGATTACCATGCTATTGATGCTGATGTCTTGAAATTAGATATTTTAGGTCATACTGATCCAACTCAGTTAAGAATGATTCAAGATTTAACTGGTGATGATATTACTAAAGTACCTTTAGATGATAAAGCAACCATGTCAATATTTACATCAACTAAGGCTTTAGGGGTAACATCAGAACAGATAATGTGCGATACTGGTACTTTGGGAGTTCCGGAATTTGGTACTCCATTTACTATTTCTTTAGTTAAGGATACTAAACCAACTACTTTTGCCGAACTTATTAAAATATCAGGTTTGTCCCATGGTACGGATGTATGGCTTGGCAATGCTCAAGAATTAATTGCTAAAAATGTTGTGCCTTTTTCCAAGGTTATTGGTTGTCGTGATGATATTATGGTCGATTTAATGTATCGTGGACTGCCACCATTTAAAGCCTTTAAAATCATGGAATTTGTTCGTAAAGGTCGTGCTTCTAAGCCGAAAGACCACGAAGAGTGGGAAGGTTATGTCAAGTTAATGCGTGAGTATAATGTAGAAGATTGGTTTATTGATTCATGTGCTAAAATTAAGTACATGTTTCCTAAGGCTCATGCAGCTGCTTATGTTACCAGTGCGTTTAGAATCGCTTGGTATAAAGTTCATAAGCCAATTGTTTATTATGCTTCTTACTTTTCGACCAGATTTGATGATTTTGATTTAGAAGTCATGGTTAAAGGCTATGATACAATAAAAGCCAAGATGGCTGAATTAATGGCTAAAGGATATGATGCTACTAATAAAGAAAGTAGTTTATTAGAAACTTTGAAGTTAGCTTTAGAAGCTACTGCTCGAGGTATTAAATTCAGTAATATTGATATTGAAAAAAGTGATGGTAAAAACTTTGTTATTAAAGATGAGTATACTTTGATTTGTCCGTTTAAAGTTTTAGATGGTCTAGGGGATTCGGTTGCTACTAAAATAATTGAAGAAAGAAACAAACAACCATTTATAAGTATTGAAGATTTGCAAAGTCGTGGTAAGGTTAGTAGTACAACAATTGACAAGTTAAGAACCCTTGGTGTCTTAGATGATTTGCCAGAAACTTCACAATTAAGTTTATTTTAATGAAAATTTGTGGTATCCTTATGTTAGGAGGATAACGAATATGTCAAAGAAAGATTTAAAAAATTATAATGATAAATTATTATGTTATGCTATTTTAATTTTAACTATTGGGTTAGTTGGTGGTTCCTTCTTTATTGCAGTTGGTATGAGATGTGATTCTTTAAATGCTATTGGTTTTTGTATGATGGGTTCAGTTATTATGCTTACTTTCTTTGTGATTTCTGTTGTGATGTACTTGGTTGCAAAAAAGGAAGAACTAAAAGTTTTATTTGAATAGTTAAGGTAAACTGTTAGAAGTCTTTTAGATTTTTAGCAGTTTTTTGTTAATTAAGAACTTTGGTGATTGTTCTTGTTTAAGTGATGTTTAGATGATTTAATAATTTTTTAAATTTAAAAATGAAATTTATTACTAAGATGAGCATTAAAAAAATTGTACAAAAGTTATTTATTTATGATAGAATAATTATAGATAAAAGAATAGGTTGTGAAAGAATGAAAAAATTTAATGCGGAAAAGGCTTTACGAAAAATTGAAAATAAGAAGAAATTAAAGAGTGTTTCTAAGTATGTTGGTATTGTTGGTTCTTTTTTAGTAATTGGATTTATTGGTATTTACTTTGCTTATTCAAAATTTTTTGTTTCTCAAGACACGGAAGTTGTTAAGACTACGGTTGGTAATTTTTTATATGGTGATGTAATTATTAGTTCTTATATTAACGGTACTTACTCTTCAATAGTTCCAACCAAAGATGAAGGATACACTGTTTCAAGTGTCAGTTGTGATAATGGGGCCACTGGTACATGGGATAATGATAAATGGGGAATACTTGTGACTAATCTAAGTCAAAGAACTAAATGTAGTGTTTATTTTACTAAATAAGTTTGGACGAATTTATAATAATTAATAAATTAAGCAATAAAAAAATAGGAAGTGTAGTTGTTAATGAAATTTTAGCTGCTTCCTATTTTTATTTTGTTTTAAAGAATTTGGTAATGTCTGTGTTTAGGGCATCTGATATTCGACCAAGGTAACTAATTGTTATATGTTTATATCTATTTTCATTTTCAATATCACAAATATATTGTCTTGAAATATCGGTCATATCCGCTAAATCCTGTTGAGTTAAGTTTCTGTCTTGTCTAATTCTTTTCAAGTTTTTTCTAATTAAATTGTAATAAAATTCATCATCATGATAATAAGTATTATTTTGCATAAATTCACCAGCAATATTGATAAAGTTTTAAATAGCTCAATAACCAGATATTTTGATGAAAAGTTTACAGAGTATGATGGCAGTATTAGTCTTTGGCATTTTAACAGCAATGCTACAATTTTATATCAGGCTATTTATGAAAATGAAACTTTTGATAAGATTGGTTATCTAAAAGAAAATAATAATACTTGGTTTAATATGGGAATTTCTACATTTTATAATTACGCGCCAATAATTGAGTTTGTGATGGGAAGATTGGGAGAATAATGGCTATATATAATAAGGAAAAAACTATTAAGACTTATTATGTTTATAAGATATAGGTATGATACATTATAAGGCTAAAATAAGCAACAATTTTTAAGAGAATATGCTAAAAATTTTAGTGGAAATAGTCGACAAAGGCGATTGACATATATAAGATACTTTGATAAAATAACAGATGTTTTAAGGGCTTTCTTAAAACCGCACTGAAAAGGTTAAAAGAGTTTTGATACCACCTTAAGGGCGTGTCTTAAATTTATAAGGAGGGAAATTATGAAAGCAATTTTTGTAACAGGTGGAAAACAATATTGTGTTTCTGAAGGCGAAGTAGTTTATGTTGAAAAATTAGATGCTGAAGTTGGTAAAGAAGTAACTTTTGATGAAGTTCTTATGGCTGGCGAAGTATTTGGTAATCCAACAGTTAAAAATGCAAGCGTTGTTGGCGTTGTTGAAAAACAAGGTAAACAAAAGAAAATTACTGTATTTAAGTATAAACCTAAGAAGAAATATCGTAAAAAACAAGGACATAGACAACCTTATACTAAGGTTACTATTAAGTCTATTAATGTTAAATAATTATGATAAAAGTGAACTGTGTAGTATCTAATGGTTTAATTGAGAGGTTAAGTATTAAGGGTCATGCTGATTATGATACTTTGGGTAAAGATATTGTTTGTGCGGCTGTATCTAGTATAGTTACAACAACTATAAATAATATAATAGCTTTAGAAGAAAATACAATTAAATACGATACTAAAGAAGGTAATGTTTGCATTACTGTTCTAAGGAATAGTGATGTTACTAATAAACTTTTAAATGTTTTAATAGATATGTTAAAAGAGTTAGCAACTGACTATCCACAAAATATAAAAATAGGAGGATTAAAATGAATTTTATGAAATTGAATATCCAATTATTTGCTCACGTTAAGGCTCAAGGTTCTACTCAAAACGGTAGAGATTCTGTTGGTCGTAGATTAGGCGCTAAGGCTAGCGACGGTGAAGTTGTTAGTGCTGGTTCAATAATCTATCGTCAAAGAGGAACTAAGATTTATCCAGGAACAAATGTTGGAATGGGAAAAGACCATACTCTATATGCTTTAGTAGCAGGTGTTGTTAAATTTGAACGCTTAGGTAGAGATAAGAAAAAAGTAAGTGTATACGAAGTTAAGTAGTGTATACTTCTTTTTTTATGCTATAATTTCTTTAGAAGATATAAAGGTAGGTTAATATGTTTGGAAAAATTATAGAATTAAGAGATAATTATATATATTTAGAAAATAAGCTTGGAAGAGCAGAAACTAACTTAATTGGGTATCATGTTATTTTTAATGATTCTAATAAGACTTTGGTTGGTGAGATTGAAAATATCAGTATTGAGAAAATAGAAATATTACTTATTGGAGAAATAAAAAACAATATGTATATGGCGGGTATTATAAAAAAGCCTAGTCCTAATGCAACAGCTAGGATAATAACTAAAAAAGAATTAGAGTATTTACTTGGGAGTCAGGATTACAGTAATCGGAGCAATTTGCTGGTTGGGAACTCTTTGATTTATGAAGGATTTAAAGTTACGGCCGATAAAAACCGATTCTTTAGTGGTCATTTTGCCATTTTGGGAAACACGGGTTCGGGTAAATCTTGTGCAACAGCTAGACTTTTACAAAATTTGTTTTATAGCAATGATGATAAACTACCAATTAATTCTCATTTTGTAATTTTTGATGTCTTTGGAGAATATAAAAGTGCTTTAAAAGGAATAGAAAGTATTAATGGATTAGGTTTTAAAAGTTATTCGACGAGTCCTAAAGAAGATGATATGCCGGTAAAGATTCCTGCTTACTTTTTAGGAGTCGATGATTTAGCACTTTTACTTAATGTTAATGATTATAATGTTATACCAGTAATTGAAAATACATTAAGATTAACTTATATTTTTACTAGCAAGGACCCTGATACAGTTAAGTATAAAGATTACATTATAGCCTCAACCCTAATGGATATTTTATCGTGTGGTAAACCAGCAGCTGCTATTCGTGATCAGATAATTGCGGCTTTAACAAAGTTTAATACGGTTAATATTAGTTTAGATTCAATTATTCATCAACCTGGGTATGATAGAACTCTTCGTCAATGTCTACTTATTGATAGTCAAGGTAAAATGAATGCTATTGGTCCTTTAACCGATTTTATTAAAATGTTTTTGAACTTTGATTTAAATGAATTAAAAATTAAACCTAATTTTATTTATACTTTAGAAGATTTACAAGTAGCATTAGATTTTTCGTTACTTAATGAAGGGGTGTTAAATTCCAGTGCCAGATATGATAAGTTAAATACTTTAAAGATTAGATTAAATTCTATAATTAATAGTGAATATAAGAATATATTTGAGTTTAGTGATGTTATTTCTAAGACAGATTATATTAAACAGTTTTTTAAGGCTAAAGATGGTAAGAATGCCCAAATAATTAATATTAATTTAAATGGGGTTGATGATAGAATGATTAAAATTTTATCAAAAATATATGGTAAAATGTTCTTTGATTATGTTACTAACTTAGAAAAAAGAGCTAGTTTCCCTATTCATATTGTTATTGAAGAAGCCCATAGATATGTCCAAAATGATCATGATTATGAGGTTTTAGGATATAATATTTTTGATAGAATTACTAAAGAAGGAAGAAAGTATGGTATTCTACTGGGACTTATTACGCAAAGACCTAGTGAGTTATCTACAACTAGTTTATCACAGTGTTCAAACTTTTTAGTACTTAGACTTCACCATCCTGATGATGTTGATATTGTAAGTAGAATAAGTGCAGCGGTAAATAAAAATATGTTAGAAAGAGTAAAAACTTTACGCTCAGGTATGCCTTTATGTTTTGGAACAGCCTTTAATATTCCTGTAATTGTGGATATGGCTTTACCTAATCCAATGCCTACTTCAACTAGTGTTGATGTCGTGAAGGTTTGGTATAATTAAAATGGAAAATATTGTATATCATGGAAGTAGTACTTCTGATTTAAAAGTTTTAGAACCTCATAAATCGACACATGGAACTTATGTTTATGCCACATCTTTTAAAGAAATTGCTGTATTATTTGCTAAAAAATACGGTTGGGATTTAACATACGGAATTGGTCGTAATAATAAAAAAGAACCATGGACAATAATTGAAAGAGTACCCGGAGCCTTTGATGTAATGTTTAATAACTCGTTTTCTATATACACTGTCGATGCAACAACATTTAAAGAAATTAATACTTGTTTTGATGAAGTTGTATCTGACGTTGCCGTGCCGGTATTAAAAGAAGAAAAATATCCTAGTGTTTATGAGGCTTTAAAAAAGTTAGAAGAAGAAGGCAAAATGAAACTTATTTCTTACGATAAAGAAAGTGAATTAACTAAGCGTGATGAAATAAGAATGTTCGAAAATTTTGTGAATTCTAGAAAAAGAAATGGCGGAACTTTTACAAAGTATGATTTTGAAGATATGTTATTTTTACATCCTAGTTTGCTGGAGCGAATAAATGAGATATTATTGGAAGAAGATATAAATAATCAAATAATAAAGAAAGAAGATTTGATAACTATTCTTCAAAAAAAATTGTGCTTAATTAATACTGGTTTAAAAAATGAACCATTTCTTAAGAATGGTATTCGGGCAATTTTAGATGTTTATCCTGAATTAGAAAATTATGTTAAACAATCCTTGGCAATAGATGATTTTGATAAAGAAAAATTAATAAAAGTAATGTTAGATTTAATATTTTCTAGGTATCCTAATATTCCCACTAATATAAAAGAAGGAATATATAAATATTATTTACAAGATAAACGAGATATTAAAGATATTGCTAAGGAAATATATGATTATTTTAAAAGATTTGGAGAATTAGAAAAACTTATTAATAAAGATATAGCTGAAAATATAACAGATAATTCGATAATTTTAGTAGGTCCCATGGGAGTTGGTAAATCCACTGTATCTAAGAATTTAAAAAGTTTAACAGGAATGCCCGGTATTAGTTTAGATGATAAGGAACAATTAAAAGGTTTATATGCTAAAAAAGATGAATTTTTAAGTAAAAAAGATTTTGAACTATATTTAACCGGAAGCGTTTTTAATAATTTAGATAAACCTGCTATTATTGATTTTGGGGCTGGTCATTCAATTTATAGGACACCGCTTGCGTTTTATGAATTTCAAAGATTAATGAAAAAATTTAAAAATGTTGTTTTTTTAGTACCTAGTGAAGATAAAGAGGAGGCTTTAACTATAATAAATGAAAGAGTGGCAAAGCGTAATCAAAATAATGGTGTTGATTATGCTAAGATTAATAGAAGTCATTTAGAAAGTCCTTGTAATGATATAATTGCTACTATAAAAGTATGTACTAAAGGAATGAACTCATCTGAAGTTGCTAGTGAGATATTAAGAAGAATCCAGGAAAAAGAAGATATTGTTATAAAAAAGTAAGATATGTATATGATTATAGAGGTGTCTAATTGTTTGTAAAGTAAGATAAAGTAAAGAAAAATTAATTTTCATTTTAAATTAAGTATGCTAATATTAAGGTGAATAGGGATAATAGTTAAAAAATTACTATTCTAATATTTAATAATAATCATAAGAGGAGGAAAAATTATGGGATTTATTAAAGCGTTTACAGGGGCAATAAGCAGTACATTTGCTGATCAATGGAAAGATTTTTATGTTCCTAGTAGCAATATAACGGAAACATCGGCTGTATATCCAGCAGTATTAAAAAGTATTAATAATGGTCGTGGTGAAAATTACAAAGGAAATGCTAATATCATTAGTAATGGTAGTAAAATTGTAGTGCCTGAAAATACGGCGTTGATTACAATGCAAGATGGGGCAATTACTGGATGTATTACGGAGGCCGGTGGTTATGAATTTAAATCAGATGATGTAAACTCAAAATCAATGTTTGCCGGAGATGGTATTTTTGGTCAAGCAATTAAATCAACTTGGGAAAAAGTTAAGTTTGGAGGTATTCCTGGAAGTCAACAATTAGCATTTTATGTTAATTTAAAGGAGATTCCTAATAATAAGTTTGGAACACAATCAGAAATTTATTGGGATGATGCTTTTTTAGGTACTCAAGTTGGGGCTATTACAAGAGGTACTTATACCATAAAAATAGTAGATCCCTTATTATTTGTTAAGAATTTTGTGCCTGCTAAATATTTAGTAGCGGATGCTCCTATATTTGATTTTGGAGATATGGATAATGAGGCTTGTGAACAATTATTTAGTGAAGTAGTTGGAACTTTATCAGCAGCATTCTCTAAATATACCAATGATTCTGAAAAAGGTAATAGAATTACGAAAATTCAGGCTGATCAAATTGGTTTTGCTAAGGCTATGAGTGCAGCAGTAGAAGAGGCTTATCAATGGAGGGAAACTAGAGGTTTAGAAATTGTTAAAACAGCTATTTTAGCTATTGAATATGATGAAGATACTAAGAAATTAATGAGTGATGTTAAGAAGGCTGATGCTTTAAGTGGGGCTAGAGGTAACTCCTTTATGCAACAAGCTGCGGCTCGTGGACTAGAGAGTGCTGGTGAAAACGGTGGTGGTGCTGGTATGGCTTTTATGGGAATGGGCGCTAATGTGGCTGGTAATATGATGAATGGTTTCGCTCAGGAAAATGCTCCATCTTCTTATAATCCAAGTTTTGCTAAAAACCAAAACAATACTCAAAATGGTGCTTCCGAAGATCCTACTGCTAAACTTCTTAAAATTAAAGAACTTCTAGATGCTGGGGCTATTACGGAAGAAGATTATGAAAAAGTAAAAAAACAGTTATTAGGACTATAAAAAGTGGAAAATAATAGTAAAGATATTATTAATAATAATTCTAATGATGGTGTTACAGTAATAAAAACAGATACCGGAAGCCAAAGTGGTCAAAATAAATGTCCAAAATGTGGAGCAACAGATATATCACCTGTTGCTTCAACTGGTCATTTGCGTTGTAATTTTTGCCATTATGATTTTGAACCTGAAAAATTTGAGGCTATGATGGAAGATATTTCGGCTTTGAATGGTAATATTATTGGTTCTGGGGCTCAAGATATTGCTAGTGATGCTTCTGATATCGTTACATTTAAATGTAGTAGTTGTGGGGCAGAAGTCGTTGTTGATACTGCTAGTAGTATGCAGGCTCGATGTCATTGGTGTCGTCATATATTATCGGTAAATGAACAAATTCCAAATGGTAGTGTTCCTGATACTTTGTTACCATTTAAAGTAGCTAAAGAAGAGGCCGAAGGAATAATTAAAGGTTTTGTTAATAAAAGAAAGTTTTTTGCTAATCCTAAATTTAAGAAGGAATTTACAACTAATAATGTTATAGGGGTATTTTTTCCTTATATGCTTTTAGATGTTAATGCTCATGCTAATTTTAGCGGGGAAGGTGAACATCAAACTAAGGTTTATCAAGTTGAAATAGGCGATAGAAATAGAGCATACGGTAGAGAAAGCTATCAAAGTAGTACAGTTAAACAAACTCTTTATAATGCTGATGTTTATCATGTTGAAAGAGATTTTGATTTAACCATTCAAGGATTGTCTATAGAATCAAACTCTAATAATTTAAGGGAATTAAGTGGAAAAACAAATAATATTATTAATGCTATAATGCCTTTTGATACAGAAAACTGTGTTAAATTTAATGCCAATTATTTAAGAGGCTTTAATTCAGAAAAAAGAGATGTTAATATTGAAAATTTAAAGGGAACAGCTTATGAACAGTGTAAAGATATAGCAAGATACTCATGCAATGATACTTTAGAATTTTACGATAGAGGTGTTCGTTGGGATAATGAGTCTTTAAATATTAGGGGTGAGCAGTGGACATCTGCTTATTTGCCTGTATGGCTTTATAGCTATTTAGAGGATAAAGGTAATAAAAAACTGTTACATTATGTTGCTGTAAATGCAAGAACTAAAGAAGTAATGGGAAGTGTTCCTATTCATATACCAATGTTGTTACTAGCCTCTTTTATAGTAGAAATATTTGGATATATAATGGCTAGTAATGTTGATTGGGATTACAGTTGGATATTTTTATCAGTGGGATTTATTTATTTCTTTGTTATTTATAATATATATCGTAATAAAAGTGCTCGTCATACTTACGAAAAAGAGACTAAAAGAGAAATGAAAAATTTAAGAAAGATTGATAATTTTGTTAGAAAAAATAATGGTCAAACTAGTAGTATGATGGATGGCGCTAATAATAGAACTATAAGAGGTAAATTTCATTAAGATAGATAAATGTTAGAAGTTTTTTCTAGCATTTTTTAAATTTTATTTTAATAAAAATTCTTGATTATCCAAGTGTTTTATGATTAAATAATTTTTTGGTGAAGAAAATGAATATAAAAGAAATAAACAAATGTATTAATAGTAATCCCTATGTTAATTATTTAATCAGAGATAAAAATATGATAAGAACTCAATATACTAGTGAAATTAATTTTAAAGATGCTAGTGTAATTTGTAATTTAGAAGAAATTGATTGCGGGGCAACTGGAGTACTAGAAGATATTGAAATTACCATGGATAAATTGAGTGATACTGATTATGATGCTTTAAGTTTTAGTGTTTGCGGAGGTTTAGTTGTTAAAAATAATAAACGAAAAACCGAAAATGTTGATGATTTATTTTTGTACCGTTTAATTATTTATCCTTTAAAAAAAGTTGATGGTGAATATAGAAGAGTAAATGGTGGTAATAAAAATATCTATCAAAGTGTATCTGGAAGTATGGAAAAAATCATTCATTTTGAGGATTTACTAGTTATTTTAAATAGTTTGCATATATTACCATTATATGTTGATAGAGATTATTTTAAAGTATTAACGGAAGGTTTTTTAGGATGTGGCAAACCGATATTATTTACTTTAGAACAGGAAAAAGGAAGAGTACTTAAGAAAAATTAAGTGCTTTTTTCTTTTAGCTTGAGCTGATAATTTAATATAAATTTCTTTAAAACATTGTTTCAAGGAAAAGTTATGATACAATAGCAGTATAAATTGGTGGTGTTTTATGATAAATATATTAATAGTAGAAGATGATATTAATTTACTTAATATTATAAAGAAAAATTTAGAAAGAGAAGGGTATGTGGTTTATACCGCTTTAGATGGAGTATCAGGTTTAGAAGTTTTTGAAAATAATCATATTGATTTAATTATATTAGATTTAATGTTACCTAAATTAGATGGATATGAATTTACGAAGAAAATTAGAAATGAAAAAGAAAATTTACCGATTATTATGACAACTGCTAAGAGTTTGATGGAAGATAAAAGAATTGCTTTTCAAACGGGTGTTGATGATTATATGACTAAACCTTTAGAAATGGAAGAGTTATTATTAAGAGTAAAAGCCTTGCTTCGTCGTAGTAAAATTTTAGCCGAAAGAAAGATTGTTATTGGAAAAGTGGTTGTCGATTGTGATGCGATGACGGTTACTAGAGATAGTGAAGTTACCGAATTAACGCAAAAAGAGTTTGCTTTACTTTATAAATTATTATCTAATCCTAATAAAATATTTACAAGAAATCAATTAATGGATGAAATATGGGGCTACGAATCAAATAGTGATGATCGAACTATTGATGCCCATATTAATAGATTAAGGAGAAAATTTGAAAATTATCCGGAATTTGAAATTAAGTCAGTTCGCGGCTTAGGGTATAAGGTGGTTAAAAATGAAAAAAATTAATGATAATGAGATTAAGACTAATCAAAAATTAACTTTTTATTTTACAGCTTTAGCCTTTTGCGTTTTTGCCGCGATTATAATTGCCTTAAGTTTTTTAATCTTTTTAGGAAATAAAATACTGGGTTGGGATTACATGATTGATTTGCATCAATCGCAATTTTGGATTTTAGTATTTGCAGCGATCATTTTAATTGGAATTATTTCATCGATTTTGATTGGCCGTCCTATTTTAAAAGGAATTAAAGAAATATCTAACTCGACTAAAAAGATAAGTGAAGGGGATTTTTCGGTTAGAATCAAAGAGAATAAAACGAAGTTCTTGGGACGGCTTTCCCATGATTTTAATCAAATGGCTAAAGAATTAGAAGGGGTAAAAATATTAAGAAATGACTTTATAAATAACTTTTCGCATGAATTTAAAACACCAATAAGCTCAATAAAGAACTATGCGGAGGAATTAAAAAATAATGATTTATCTAAAGAAGAACAAGATAAGTATTTAGATATAATTATTAAAGAAGCTACTAGACTTTCTAATCTTTCTAATAGTATTTTATATTTATCTAAAGTTGAAAAACAAGAAATATTAACTGATAAAACAAAATATGATGTGGGGGAACAAATAAGACAGGCGATTCTTTTAGAAATGAAAAAAATAGAAGAAAAAAATCTAGAATTGGATTTAGATATTTTAGATTATAACCTATTTTTAAATGAAGATAGTATTGAACAAGTATGGATTAATATTTTAGATAATGCAATTAAGTTTAGTGAAGACGGTAAGACTATAAAAATTACTAGTAAGGTTATAAATAATTATTATGAAGTAAGAATTAAAGATGAAGGAATCGGTATTTTAGAAGAAGATTTGCCTTTTGTTTGGGAAAAGTTTTATAAAGTTGATAAATCACATTCACAAGAAGGCAATGGCCTTGGACTTTCTTTAGTTAAAAGAATAATTGAGCTTCATAAAGGAACAATTGAGATAAAAAGTAAGATAAATAAAGGAACTGAAGTTATTGTGAAATTACCAATTAAATAATTTCATATTCAGTTCATTTTTAAATAGTATAATAAGATTGTTTTGTGTAGGAAGTGATTACTTATGAAGAAGAATTATGCCTATTATAATAATCCCAAGATTAATAGTTTTAAAGACTTGATGAATTTAAGTATTAAAAAACCTAGGGATATCGCTTTTAGTTTTTTAGATAAAAGTAAAGTTCAGGTTAATAAAACCTATCAAGATTTTTACGAAGATGTAAGACTTACTAGTAACTATATAGCTAACCTTTATAATAATAAACATATTGCTTTAATTGGGGAAAACTCATATAACTTTTTAGTTTTATTTATGAGTATTGTTATTAGTGGAAATTGTGTTGTTATTATAGATAAGGATTTAGATGCTAGTGATATTAAAAAGATGCTTAAAAATACGAGTACTAATACTTGTTTTTATTCAAAAGAATATTGTGATAATTTAAGTGGTATTGTTAGTAAGATGTATCCTATTGAAGAAATAGATAATTATAAATTAGAAAAAGATTTTATTAGATTTACCAATCCTCAGGATACAAGTGTTATTTTCTTTACTTCTGGAACAACTGGTTTTAATAAGGCTGTGTGTTTAAGTGAAGAAAATATTTGCTTTGATATTTGGTCTTTGGCTAGTCTTTTTAAACCAAATGGAGGAGTTTATGCCGTTTTGCCTTTTCATCATTCCTTTGGTTTAATTACGGGAATTTTAAAACCTTTTTATTACCATGTTCCAATTTTCATTAATAGTAGTTTGAAGAATTTACAGAAGGAAATGAAGATGTCTAAACCTAATACGATGTTTGTGGTGCCGGTATTTATTGAAACTTTTTATAAAACCATTTGGGCTACTGCTCGAAAAACTAAGCAAGATAAAAAGTTGAAATTAGCTATAAAACTATCTAACAGTCTTTTAAAAGTTGGAATTGATTTAAGAAAAAAATTATTTAGGTCAGTCCGAGACCAATTTGGTGGTAATTTAGAATACTTTATTTGTGGTGGGGCTTATTTAGATAGTAAGTATGTAAAATGGTTTAGAAGTATTGGGATTGAAATATTAAATGGTTATGGTATTACGGAGTGTAGTCCGGTTGTAGCAGTTAATCGTAACTTGTACGGGAAAGATGGATCAGTTGGATTAATTGGCCGTGATATGGAAGTGAAAATTATTGATGAGGAAATTTTGGTAAAGGGAAAAAATGTTATGCTCGGTTATTATAATGATGCCAAGGCTACGAAAGAAGTATTAAGTGATGGTTGGTTTAAGACCGGAGATTTAGGTTATGTTGATAAAGATGGTTTCTTGTTTATTACTGGTCGCAAGAAAAACTTAATCATTTTATCGAATGGCGAAAATATTTTACCAGAGATGATAGAAGAAAAGTTACTTAAAGATAAAGGGGTTTTAGAAGTTGTCGTTAGTTCTTTAAATAATCAGTTAGTCGCCTATATTTATCCTAGCGATGATTACTTGGGAAATATTACTTATTTTAATAATTTGATTTATAAGTATAATAAAACAGTTCCTAAAAATCACCAAATAAGTAAATGTATTTTAAGAACGACAGAATTTAAGAAAAATAATAATCATAAGATTTTAAGAAATAAAATAATGGAGGAATAAAGATGGAAAAGAAGAAAATAACTGTAGAGGAAGTAATTAAATTAATTAGTGAGGTTTGTGAAATACCGGAAGAAAAAATTAGTGAAAAGGCTAATTTAACGACTGATTTAGAATTAGAATCATTAGATATTGTTACTTTAATTAGTGAATGTGAAGAAAGGTATCATTTAACTATTCCGGATAAAGACATTAAAACTTTGCAGACAGTTAATGATATTGTTGAATATTTAAATAAATAAATGTTTATTTATGAATTAATAATCTTTTATAGTTTTAAGAGTTAAAAATGGATAAATTATATATAGAAGAAAATATAAGTAGTAATGATATTATAAAAAGAATTGCTTATGATTATAATTTAAGTAATTATGTGGTTTTAAAAACTAAAAACGGTAAACCATATTTTAGAGTAGGTAATAAAGATAACGAAATTTATTTTAATATAAGTAATAAAGACAATATAACCGTAGCGGTAACAAGTTCTAACCCTGTAGGTATTGATATTGAAAGATTAACTTTTAAGAGTAGTATCGTTAAACATTTCTTTAGTAAAAATGAACAAGAAATAATTAGAGAAAGTTTAGATAAAGAAAAAGATTTTACGACTATTTGGGTTAAAAAAGAGGCTTATATTAAATATTTAGGGTTAGATATAACGAGTATTAGAAAAATAGATACGGCTAAAATCACGGGTTTTACGATAAAAAAATATAAAGAATATATAATAGGAATTAAGGAGTAAAAATGAATTTGTTATACTGTGGCGATAGTAATATTAAAGATGGTTTATTTCTATCAATAAAATCAATTTTAAAAGTAGAAAAAGAAGTTTTAAATATTTATGTTTTATCCATGGACTATTTAAATTATAAAAAAATAGATTTAGAATTTATTAGTTATTTGGATAGTTTAGTTAAAGAAGTTAATAAAAATAGTTTTGTTAAACTAATAGATATGACAAAAACTTATTTGGAAAACGAATGTAAGGCTAATAAAGATACGATGTTTACGCCGTATTGTATGCTTAGACTATATAGTGATTTAGTAGATTTACCTAGTAAAATATTATATTTAGATACTGATGTTTTAGCCTATAAAAGTTTTAAAGAGTTTTATGATATTGATAATAGTAATTATGAGATTGTAGGAGTTTTAGATTACTATGGTAGTCATATTTATAAGAAAAATCCTTTTAAAAAAGATTATTTAAATTCAGGAGTCTTACTTCTTAATTTAGATTTATTAAAAAAAGGGGATATTTTAGGGAAAGCTAGACAAATATGTGCGACTAAAAAGATGCTTTTACCCGATCAAAGTGCTTTAAATATCTTATGTAAGCATAAATTGATTGTGGGTAGAAAATATAACGAGCAAAAAGCGATGCAAGATGATACGGTTTTAAGACATTTTACAACGACATTTAAGTTCTTTCCAACAATTAAGACGCAAAAAGTTAAACCGTGGCAGGTTCAAAGAATGCATGATATTTTAAATTGTCATGAATTTGATTGGTTACTTGATGAATATAAGGAGTGTTTAAAAATGAAAAAGATTATACCAATATTTTTTACCATAGATGATGCTTTTGCCCCTTTTGTAAGCGTGGCAATTAAATCATTACTTGATAATGCCAACCAAGATTATTTTTATAATATTCATATTGTCAATAATGGGTTGAGTGAAGAAAATAAAGAAAAAATATTACAATTAGAAACAAGTTATAGTAAGATAATGTTTAATAACATGGATGAAAGATTAAAAGTAATAACTGATAAAAATGGAACAAGATTAAGAGAAGATTATTTTAGTTTATCTATTTTCTTTAGAATATTTATTCCGGATTGTTTTAAAGAATATGATAAGGCATTATATATTGATAGTGATACAATAATTTTAGATGATATAAGTAAATTATATAATACTGACTTGGAAGGTAATTATATTGGGGGCTGTGTTGATACTTCTTGCTTTGAAATCAAAGATATAACGAATTATTTTACTAACGGTGTTGGAGTAGATTATCGTGAATATATAAATTCAGGGGTTATTCTTTTTGATATGAAAACATTAAGAGAAAAGAAGTTTGCTGATAAATTCCTGTATTTATTTAATAAGTATAATTTTGGTAATGTCGATCCTGATCAATCTTATATAAATGCTATTTTAAAAGGACATATTAAATATTTAGATGGTAAGTGGGATACAATGCCTACAGAAGGTGGCAAAATAATAGATAATGCTGGTATTGTTCATTTTAATTTGTTTAAGAAACCTTGGCATTATGATAAGGTGATGTATGAAGAAGAATTCTGGGATTATGCTAAAAAGACAGCTTATTATGATGAGATAAAGAAAATTAAAGCAAATTATACTTTAGAAGATAAACAGAAAGATGATGATAGCCTAGAAGCTATGCTTAAAAGATGTCGAGAGATTGTTCAAGATGAAGTTACTTTTAAAACTGTCTTTGATAGTGGTAAGGAAGATAGATTATAATGATAATTGGTGGGTCAAAAAAAGATGTTATTAAAAATATTGAACAAAATGTTTTGAATAATGAACTTAATAAAAAAGTAGAAGTTAATGATGCTGTTTTAAGTGATGAAGAGATAAGTAAATTATTGGATACTTTTTATAAAAATAAAAGCAAAAAAATAAGATATGGTATTAAACATGCGGCTGCTAATATGACGGTTAGTAAGTATATGAAGTTATTAGATAAAGATATAATTATTAATGGGGCTGAAAAGTTGAAAAATATTGATTTAAGTAAGGGGGCTATTATCACTTCTAATCATTTTAATCCGTTAGATACATTTATTATTCGAAAATTAGTAGAGAAAGTCTTAAAGAAGGATTTATATATAGTTATTCAAGATACTAATTTAGCTATGCCTGGTAGTTTAGGTTTTTTAATGAACTATACTAATGTTATACCAGTTAGTAAAAGTCCTACTTATTTAGCAGGAACTTTTAAGGAAAATTTGCGAAAAGTTTTAAACGCTGGTAATATTGTTTTGATTTATCCAGAAGAAGAAATGTGGTTTAATTACCGAAAGATACGACCTTTAAAAAGAGGGGCGTATCAATATGCGGCTATTTTAAATGTTCCAGTAATATCATGTTTTACAAAGATAGTTGATACGGATAGCATAGATAATGACGAGTTTTATAAGACAACTTATGAATTAAATGTCTTAGGAGTTTTATATCCGGATAAAGATATTAGTCCAAGAGTAAATAGTATTAATATGTTAAATGAGGATTATGCTTGGAAGAGTAAGGCTTATGAGGTTGCTTATAATAGAGTCTTAGAATATAATTTTAGTGCCTCAGATATCGCAGGATATCGTTGGGATAATGTTAGCAAATAAAAAGAAATAGCGTGACTATTCTTTTTTTTCGCATTTAATTCCTTGATAAGTATTTCGTTTTACCATTTCTTTATCAATATCATTTAGGACACAAAACTTTTTTAAAACCCATTGGGGAGTGATTAAATCTTCTTTTTTAGGATCACCTGTGAGACGATGAATAACCATTTCAGGGCGTAAGTATTCTAATTGGGAGATGACGATATCGATATATTCTTCCTTGGTTAAAATAGGAAAAGGCTTTTCTTGATACATATCGGCTAATTTAGTATTTTTAATTATATGAAGCATATGGATTTTAATGCCTGATACGCCTAGAGAGTTAATATATTTAGCAGTATTTATCATCATTTCTTTAGTTTCGCCTGGTAAGCCGTTTATGATGTGGACAACGACGTTAATATTATTTTTTACTAACTTTTTTACGCAATCATCAAAATTTTTCAAATCATGACCACGATGAATTAGTTTTAAAGTTTCATCATACATTGACTGTAAACCTAGTTCAATAGTTAAATTAGTTTTTTTATTTAAATCAATTAAGTATTCTAGACATTCATCGGAGATACAATCACTTCTAGTGGCAATGGATAAACCAATAACATTAGGTATCTTAAGAATGGGTTCAAATTTAGTTTTTAAGATTTCTACGGGAGCGTAAGTGTTTGTATTAGCCTGAAAATAACCAATATAATAAGCGTCTTGCCATTTATGTTCCATGATATTTTTGACCATTTCAAATTGGGTTAATAAATCATCTTCTTTCATCCCAGCAAAATCGCCACTACCAAGGGGAGAACAAAATATACAACCATAACCATCTTTTTTATTGGGACAACTAAATCCGGCATTTAAGGAAACTTTGAATACTTTTTTACCATATTTAACTTTATTTTCGTAATTAAGAGTATGATATCTTTTATTATCTAGTGTGTATTTAAATTTATTTTCCATGTGCAATCACCTAGAAGTAGTTTACCACAAATAAGAAGTATTTCTAGTAAAAGTTATTTTGATATAGAAAAATAAAATGTTTTTTTAAATGATGTTTATAATTTCAAAGTAAAATAAAGAATCTTAATATAATTGATTTCTTAATGAACGATGATTTTTAAATTAAAAAAAGAGCTGATTTTAACTATTCTTTGAAATTAAATATTTGATTTAGAATAGTCTTCAGTTCTTTTTTATTGACATAAGTCATCAATAATATTTTTTGAATCTT
>CAKOMC010000008.1 GCA_934096535.1 uncultured Bacilli bacterium
TGCCTTACAAAATTATTATACACTATTTTTTGATTTAAAAAAAGACCATTAACAAAATTTAATTTGTCAACAGTCTGGGATAAGTGTTGAAAAACATTTATCTTTTTATTTACTCTATAAAGATTTTAAATTATAATATATTGAAAAAAGCAAAGTAATAAAATGATACTTGTATAATCATTTTAAAACTTAATTAATGAAGGAAGGAAATAAAAATATGGTAAATATCTTTACTAAATTAGAAAAAAATATGGATTATAACACTTTTAATAAAGTAAAAAGTGGTCTTTACATAGTAGCAATTAATCTTAAAACAGCAAGTATATTCTTGTTGCCAGCAAATACACCTATAAATAGTACATTTTCTATAGTTGGCAATTTATTATTATTAGGATCTGTTATGCTTACAATAGAAGACGGCAAAGAAACAGCTGATATATGCAAAATAAAAGAACTATATCAAGAATTTATAAAAAATTATAGTAAAATTAACAGGATATTTAGTCTTCAAGACCCGATTGAAATTTATAAATTGTATAGTTATTTGTTATATGGTGGTTATTTATCAGTAAATCATAAATTTTTTGATGATGATAGCAATGCACGAGATATTTTAGAAATTTTAGGTGCTGATGTTCTTAATGGATACGGAGTATGTCGCAATAACGCCGCAGTATTAACAGACATTTTAAGACAAGAAGGTATTATAGCTAATGAAATTGGGGTATATTATAAATCTAACAGTATAAAAATCGATGTATTAGAAGAGTCCAAATATACTAAAGACGAATTAAAAGAATGGGTCCAAAAAAATATTATTTCTGGAAGAGATTATGATTATCTTCTTAGTGTAATTGATGTATTACTTGATAAAGAACATGTTAATATAGAAATTTCTAAAGAAGTAAAAAACAGCTTTTCAATTAGTAAAATTATTGGAAATCATGCAATAACATATGCCACTAAAGATGGCAAAAATTACTTTTTAGATCCGACTAAACAACTCATTTATTATCAGACAAATAATAACAAATTTATTTGCAGCAATGAAGACTACAGTTGTAAATTTAAACCTTTATTAACATATATTACCTTTGGAAGGTTTAGTAATTATTGGAAAATGCTAAGTTTAATATCAACTAATAATACTTGTAATTTAGAAGAAGAAAGACAAAGTGTCGTCTATGTAGATAAAATTTGGGAAAAAAATAAAGACATTTTTGAAAATTTTTATAACGATAACTGTGAAATTTACCAAGAAGTATCCGCAAGACTTAATAACATAAAGAACTTATCCCTTAAATTAAAACAAAAATAGTAACTAAAAATATTTATTACTTATTTTACAAGTTAATAAACTTAAATTATAATATTTTAAAAGAAAAGGAAAATTTATGATGAACGAATTATCAAATGAAAAATTAAAAGAAATATTGAATAGATGGTTATTTTTAATAAAACCTTATGTTAAGAAAACTGGTGTTAATTTTATAGATGATGAAAATTCTAAGCCATTCTTCTTAAAAGCTGTTCTTTATTATATAAAGTCGCAAAAAATAAAAGAACAGTTAGCTCAGCCACAAGCTCTAACAAACTTATATTTAAATATTTTATTGTATGAAAGCAGTGATAGTGATTTAAAAAACACTTTAAACACTTTAAGGAATATTAAAAATTGTGAAGAAACTTGTTACTTTTTGGGAGCTTGTATTTACTATAACTATGATATAGAAAAAATAGTAGATTTTCTATTTAATTATAGCGATAAAGAAAAAGAAGCAATAAAAATCTGGATAGCCGAAAAAGAAAGATATAATGTTTTAAATTTACAGTTAGGAAATGTCTTGTCGCACTTAGATATTTTAGATAATACACTTAAAGATAAACTAGATTTAATATTTTCTGGAATTATCATGAGTACTTTTCATTATATTAGTACTCAAAGAATAAGTGACTTTGTAGTAATAAATAATAATGAATTTTATAAGCTAAATAAAGATTCTTTGGAGCAATTATTTTTAGAATATTTAGACTATATAAAAGCACCTCAGATATGGTATGAAAAATTTTCTTATTTAAGAAAAAACAATTTTATTGAATATTTAAACAGTGAATCAAACCTTAATAATAATGATAGTTGTTGTTATATAGATAAGGTTGACAAAAAAAGAAAGTTAAAAATAGATAATGCTGACACAATTATAGGATTAACCAATTTAGCCCACGAATTTGCTCATTATATTGCCGAGGAAAATGGCAATAGTGAGATATTAATTAGGGAACTACCTTCAATTTATTTTGAAAATATAGCTTGTAAATTTTTAATAGAGAAAAGCTTTGACAAAGAGAAAATAAATAAAATTGTTGTTAATAGAGGATTTACAAATTTTCTTACTTATTCAAAAATCAGTGATATTTTGTTTAAATTAAAATTGTATGCAACAAATGGCAAAATTACCAAAGAAGATTTTAAGATTCCCTTAGAATTATATCTTAAATATATAAAATTAGAAAACAATAACAAAACCAATAATAATGAAGACTATCTTTTAGAAATATCAAGACTTGCAGATAAAAAATGTGATAAAATGAACCAATCAATTATAGAAAATGATGTCTTTATTCTTTCAGGAATAAACTATCTAGTCGCTACTATTATTGTTGAAGAGCTTTTAAAGCGCCCTGATACTGAAACAATTCCTCAAATGTTAATAATAACTAATAGTTTTTATGATTACAATTTTAAAAAGATTCTTGATTCTCTTAATATTCAATTTTTTGATACTGATGTCGAGAAATTAAAGCTTTTAAAAAAATAGATTAGCTATTATTTGATTATAATATTACGCAAAATATACTAAAAAATGGTTATGGTCATAAAGAAGAAATTACTCCAAAAAAATTGAATTTTATTCTAGAAAAGTTAAAAAAAGCTACAGAACTTGCTAAAACTATAACTATTAACAAAATGAAAAAAGCAAAAAAACAAGAAAATTAAAGAAGAAAATGCTTTTAGAATTTAAAGATAAACAAAATATTTATTATTAGCTATTTTTTTTAAGAAGAGCAAGAAGTATGCTATAATATTTAGCAAGAAAAGGAAATGATTAAATGACAACAAATTACGATTACATAAGTGGCATAGAGATTTATGCTGTTTTAAAGGGAATGGGTATTGACGATAGTTCTTCCCACACAATAATAGCGAAAGGTAATAAAGAAAAGGTTGACTTTTGGGAAGGCTTAGAAATATATCATAGTGGAACTTATTATGCCGTAGTTAAGGGAAGGATTCCTTTAGAAGTAGCCAATATTATATATGCCAAATATCCGAATAATCCTTACGGCATTAGGGTTGAAGGTGGCAGCTATGATTATATTCCAATCGAACATGCCGTTGATGATGAATTTATGGAAGAAACTAAAAAGGCAGAAAAAGAAAGTCATAATTTTTTTGAACTTAATACTAAATATAAAGAAGCAGAAAAAAAGCTGGGTGCAAGGAATAATAAAAACAAATATATAAAATTATATCATGTCGACACAAGAGAAGGACTTATCATTCTACTTTCAGAATTAGCTGATTATTACGCAAGAAAACAAGGCCTAGAAGAAACTGCTGTAAAAAATCATGATAAAATAATGGCTATGGTTAATACCGAATTGTTAAAAAAATTAAATCCGACAATAACTAGATATGAATGGTTAAAAGATAATAAAGGTTTTATATATAGCTTGGCAAATCCTATTAACGATGATTTTACTTGCCGTTTAAAAGCAGAACTTGAGGAATTTGATAAAACGGTTAATCCATATTTAAACAATGATATTGAGTTAGATTCTATAGATAATTATACACAAAAAGTTGCCATTAATGGTAGTGTTTTTAGTGATTTTGATAGCAGAGATTATAATGGCTATAGAGAAAACTGTTGTACTATGATAATACGACCAATTAATGAAGAAAGCCATATTACATATAGTAGAAGAGCTGAGAAATTTTTATATCAATTAATATATTATTTTGGGCAAAAGGAATATTTAATTGTAAATCATACTCTTTCCTTTGCGGCGGCGGATAATGGTCAAAATAACGAATGCCTTTATATGGACTATTCGAGGATTAATCAGAAGCAAAAATTTGAATTTACTTATAATATTATCCAAAAAACATTGGAAACTAAGCTAGATAGTAAAGAGACAATTACTCCCGAGAAAATGAATTTTATTCTAGAAAAGTTAAAAGAAGCCACAGAACTTGCTAAAACTATAACTATTAACAATATGGCCAAAACAGAAAAAACTAGAAAACTAGTAAATAAGGAAAACTAGTATATAAAATCAAAAGTTAAATATATTATTGTAGAAAAAGAGCCTTACCACTATAGATAAGACTCTGTTTTTTATTATTAAATTAATATAAGAAAATTACTTTTATTTGATACGATAAGATTCACCATCTAATTCTTTAAAAGTATATTCTTTCTTCATTTTAGGAAGTTCCATAGAAACGGGAGCTTCTTCTTTATTTTCGAATACTTCCTTTTCATCAAAAGAAATTACATCATCTTCGTTATCTAAACCTGATTCTAAATCATTTTCATCATTTACAGGGAAAGCACTTTCTAAAGTAACTGGACTTGATGCCTTAGAATCATTACTTTCTGAAATGTCAGTACTATCTTTCCTGTCTTCTTCTGATGGAGATACTTCCTCTTTATCTTCTTTTTTAGAAAAATCAAAGACATTATTATTTTCAGATTTTTCTTTTAAATTTTGTAAAAAGAATTCTTCAAAATTACTAATTTCTTCATCTTTTAAAACAGGAATACTAGTAGTAGTTTCTTCAATAACATCAACCGGACTAGTCTCCTTGGCAGCATCATTAACCTTAGGTTCTTGAAAAGAAACACCAGAATACTTATCATCCTTTTCCTCTTTAGCTTCCTCACTATCAAAAGAAACTTCTTCAAAAGTTTGAGGTTCTTCCTTTACCTCCGGCACTGGCTCTTTAAACTCAACTTTATCTTTTGGCTCTTCTTTCTTTTCATCTTCATCTAATGAATTATTTTTCGCATCTTTTAATGCTAAAATCAAAGTAATAATAAATAAGACTACAAAGATAGCGATTAAACATACTAAAATTATAGGGAAATTACTATTACTATACAAATTATTTATAAACTTTTCCATACTTAAAACCTTCTATTCTTAAATTTAGATTACCATAAATATTTACTTATTGCAATAAATTTTCTTATATTCTATAAATATTTAGGGCCTAGTAAAATAATTAATAAGACTAATATCAAAAAAATAATACTTATAAAAATTATTTTAACAGGAATACTATTGATATTTTTTTCTAACTCAATTCTTTTATCTTGTTCAGTTTTTTCGATAATACTTGTAGCAGCTTCTTTGGTATCTTTACTACTTAAAAGTAAAATACTATCACTAAAAGAAAATTCTGGTATAAAGTTAACTAAATTAGTAACAATATCATTATAATTATTATATTTAGGAAGTAAATAATTGATTTCTTTAGTTAAATCATTATCAATATTACGACTTACCATCTTAAAGACTAAAAAGGCATCATTACTTCTTTCGAGTCCTAAAAGATAAAGTTTCATAAAATTTTCTAAATCACTTTTAATAATTTCAGCCCGCCTTAGAAGACGAGAATTAATAAGCATATCTTCATATAAATAATGAAAAAGAATAGTAAATAGAAAACTTAAGAAAATACCATAAACCGGAATTAATAAAAGACCAATAAACATTACAAATTCAATTAAAAGACGAGTGATTAAAAATGTATCAATACGCATTTTATTCTCATTTCCAAGTCTTTTAATTTTTTTACTTAAGGTAAGTAAATATTTTTTTGGATATATAACTTTAACAAAACTATTCACTTTGAACCTCCAAGATATTCTTTATGATATAAATATAAATACTATATATTATGATAACCCCTACCACTAAGTACAAGCCTTTTCCACTCATAAGTTTGGCAAAGTAATCTAAGTTAATAAATAAACCAAAAATAAAGACTAATAAAGGAATCATTAAGACAATTAAGAAAAGATAATTATAAATATCAATAATTTTAAAGGTATTTTCTTTTTCTTCATAAGTCTTAATATTTTCATTTATAATATATTTATAAGCATTTAAATAACTAATATTTAAAAGACTAGCTATTTTTAGATTTTGATAAATGGCTAAGACTTCTTTTATTTTACTACGATTATAAAATTTAAGATAAGCATCTTCTAAACTAATATTATGTTTAAGGTCTTTTAATATTTTATTTAATTCATCGGTTATATCACCATCTAAATTGGAAATGGCATACCTTATTGCTTCATCAATAGTTTTCTTTTGATTTAAACCATAATAAATATACTTTGTACTTTTAAAAACATCTTTTAAAATACGATTAGTTCTTTTAATATATAAATATTTCCAAAATAAGTCTGGTAAGAAATAACTTGCTAAAAAGGCAATAATAAAGATAAAGGAACTAGTTGGTAAAAGATTTAAAACAACCCCAATTAAAGAGAAAGACAAAGAAGCAATAACAATTACTAGTTTGATAGTAAAATAGTCGGTGGGAGTCACTTTATCACGATTAATTTCTAAAATGTATTTATCATATTTTAGAGATATTTTATTTACAAATTTATAACGACTTAAACCATTACTTAAATTATGAATAATTTTAAAGAAACCATCTTCTATTTTCGTCAAAAGAGAGGTATTTTCTTTAGGAATATCCAGACTAAAGCGACTAATACGACGCACTTTTTTCTGAGTATCAGCAATTTTTAAAAGAAATATTCCTACACTTAGAGTGATAATAACAATTATTATTTGAACTATATAAATAGACATAGTTACACCCCAAAGATATCATCTAGGGTATTATTTCCCATATCTTTAATCTTTTTATAAGTAAAATTACTTTCTTTAATTAAACTAAAAGTATTATCTTTGTAAATAAAGACATCTTTAAGGCCACTCGTTTGTACTTCTTTAATACCAGTTACGCGAATTTTTTTATCATTACCTTTTTCCATGTAAACTAAAATATCAAAACCAGTATAAATAGAGGCAATAACATTATCACGGTCCATATTAGGATTTTCTAACATAACATTGGTAACTAAGTTAGCCAAAGTAAATTTACGAATATCAAAGCTGGAAATAATCCCCTGCTCTTTATTAACCAGTTTAAGAAGAGTATCGGCATTTTTATTGGCATAGATTAAGTAAGAGGGACTTAAGGCTTCTAAAACATTAATATCTGAGGTATTAGTGGTAACTATTTGATGAGGGCTGCTAATATTTTCTTTTAGACCAGCATAAACTATTCTTTCGTTAGTAGGAATAAAATTCATTAAAGTATTAATTAAAGTTCTCTTACCACTACTTTTATTACCACAAACCAAGATGTTTAGTTTAGCTTTAACAGCGGCTTCTAGGAATCTAGCCATATATGGAGTAAGAGTTCCTAAACGAATTAGTTCTTCAATACTTTCTAAGGTTTTATCTGTTTTACTGATAGTAAGAACAGGATTGTCTACTAAAGGAGGCATTAAAAGTGTAATTCTATCATCACTTAAAGTTTTAAAAGTAATATAAGCCTCATCTAAAGAGATATTTAAATTATTTTTACGGGCTAAGTTGGTTACTGTTTTTATTATATGTTCATTATTAATGAATGATATCGATGGGTCTTGATGGTAACCAGTAGTTGTTAAAACATAAACAGAACTTGGTGAATTAACAAAAATTTTCTTTACCGAAGTATCATTCATAACTTCGGTGATAGGACCAATACCATAAATCTCATTATCAATTAAATTATACAAGTATTGTTTTTCTAAAGTACTAAGATTTAAAGATTTAGTATACTCATCAATTTTACTATGAACATCAGTTTCTTTAAGACCTAGGGAAACTTCATCTATTAAACTAAAAGTGATATCATTTTTAATTTTTTCTAAAGTTTGTTTATCTTGAAAGATTTCATAGTCATTTAATTTTAAAAGATTAGTATTTTCAATATTAAAAGCATTTGCTAAGGTTTTAGTCATTATCTTGTCCTCCCATAATATCCGCTGCTAAGTTAAGCAAGGCTGTATAGTCTTTTTGATAATGTTTTAGGGCTTTACTATTTAAAGTTATTATCTTGCCGTCCATAATATTTTTTTCCATATCGGTAATGTAAAATTCGTTAGATAAGTGATAATCAATATTAGCTTTAATAATGTTTTTAATGTCATAAAAGCTAAAGTATTGTTTTAAAGGATTGACACTTTCATTTAGAAGGATACGATATTTATGAATATTTAAGTTATCAAAAAGGGTTACCATGTTTTTAGTGTTTTTTAAATCCATTGGACAGTTAGTAGTAACAAGTAAGGCCATATCACAAAAATCAAGGGCAAAGACATTAATTTCATTTAAGATATGAGTCATATCAATTAGGATAGCATCATAAATGAAAGAAGCTTTTTCTAGGATAATATTGATTAGAGAGTTATTAATTTTATTAAAGTCTCTAGGGTCGGTCGAAGCCGGCAAAATATCAATATAATCATCATATTTAACAACATAGTCATTTAAGGAATCATAAGTATTATGTTCAATATCATATAGCATGTTACAAATATTCTTTTGATATGGAGTATTTAAAATTAAGGCAAGACCGCCGTTGGTTAAATCTAAGTCAATAAGTAAAACTTTCTTATTTAGACTTTCAATGATACCAGCAAGATTAGCGGTTAAAATGGTTTTGCCCACTCCTCCTTTGCCACTGGTAATGCAAACAACTTTTCCTTTGCGTAAATTTTTCATATAATTAATCCCTCTTTATTATCTATAATCTAAAAAGATTATAACACGACTTTCAAGGGAAAGTAAATCAAAAAAGAAATAGTATATTACTATTCTGAATTAGTATTTATTTAAGAGTCTGTATTATATTGATACTATTTATTTAATTTAAGGTTCATACCATAAAATAATTTTACCTGCACTATCGGTTATTTTTAAATAATAGATATTGCCGCAAAAATATTTATCAGCTACCCAATTAGATTTACCAATATAATTAGTTGTCCTTTCTATATTTCTAAAACCTTGACTACTCGTACGACCCATGGTCGAAACTAAATCACCATTTTGATAAGTCTTTATTTGGTAACCATCAGTAGTCTTTAAAAATTCAATTTTAAATTCATTAAGATTAGCTAGGCCAGCATTAGAAATCAAATTAGTTTCATTGGTGGTGTTTGTTATGCCATTTAGACCACCTAAAACTAAGACATCTTCTGTAATAAGTTGAGCAACCACGATATTATCACTATAGGCACCATTGCCAAAATCAAAGATTCTACTCCAATTTTTAAATGCTAACCACTGAGCTTTGAATTCAACGGTAAAACCAGCTGCCCAATTGATATTAGCTGGTAATGTTGGGAGTTCAATGTAGTCATCCTCACCATCAAAACTAAAATATTTAATATTATTATCATCAGTTTTGATACTAGCACCATTTTTTAAAACAGCTGTAAAATTATTATCGGATTTATCAGGAACGGCACTATCTTTAAAATAGATATTACATTTACTCTTTTTGGTAAGATTGGTTGTAAATAAACCCCAATTAGTATAATCCCATGTTCCAGAGGCTCCATTATCGCAAGTTACTTTTTCGACATAATAACCATCATCTTTAGTAGGGATTTTTTCTTGATACTTATCATCTATATAAACACCAAGCAAGCTTTTATCTAAGTTTTTTCTTGAGACTAAAGTTGTAAGAAAAGCAGCAGCCAAAATAACGATTAATAAAATTTTTCTCTTCATAAAACACCAATTCCTTTACTTGACAAAAATTGACACATTTCATAGAGTTTATAACTCTATGAAATGGCAGATAAATACGGGCTTGGCGGGGTATTTGACTAGAAATTTGACCAGAAAAAGATAAAAAAGCAAATTATACTTGACGCTTGCAAACACCTATAAATTAAGGAAACTTTACATTGTTTTTTGACTAAAATTTTGACGAGAAAATGTTTAAAAAGTAGCATTTTTATAGTAGAAATAGACAGGATTTTGTGCTATGCTTGTATTATAAATTAATAATACTTACAGAAATATGCTTTCATAGAGTTATAAACTCTATGAAAATTAATAAATTGGTAACAAATTTTAAAATAAACAGATTTTTGTTATTCGATTTGTATCTTCAATCGTGTCTTCTTACTTTTATAAGAAGAACTTTTTTAATAATAATTATATTACTTTATATATATTGGACTACCAGATTATATTATTATTAAAAAAGTCATGTTTCTATGACTCTTCTTCTATAAATAAATTAATAAATCGATAAACTCTAATATTTGAGTGGAAAAGATATAAATTATAAAAGTAGAAATTATTAAGAAAGGACCAAAAGGAACTTCCCTATCTTTTAATTTTACTAAATAATAGAAAGCTACTGGTAAAGCTAGAAAACTAGCTAAAACTAAGTTTATAAAAGATAGTTTATAACCTAAAACTAAACCAATAAATAAAGATAATTTAATGTCGCCACCCCCGAGTGATTCCCTTTTGAAGGCTTTATCGCCGACGATTTTAACCATTAGCATGAAGAAAAACATTAAAAGACCACTTAATAAAGATATAATAAGGCCGTTAAAGCCTTCTTTTAGAAAGATAACTACTAAGGCAGCTAGGCTTGATACTACTAAGACTTCATCTAAAATGACTAAATAATTAAAATCACTAATACAAGTAATAATTAAAACACTAGAAATAATTAATGCTAGTAATAAGTCATAGGTAAAACCATAATATAGGTAGCAGCCCACAAAAAATAAACCGGTTATTATCTCTATTAATGGGTACCACCAAGATAATTTAGCCCTACATTTTCGGCATTTACCACCTTGAATCAAAAATGAAATAATGGGGATTAATTCATACCACGCTAAGATATGGCCGCAAAATTCACAATGACTTCGGGGTTTTATGGCTGATTCATTTTTACTAAGGCGATGCCCAATTACATTAAAGAAGGAACCCATAATAGTTCCTATAACAAACATATATATTATATAAATTATATTCATTACATACCCCCACTAGATACTTGATTGTACATATCAAACATTGGTACTAAAATCGAGATGATAATACCGCCGACAACAACTGCTAAGAAAATAATTGTTAAAGGTTCGATAAAGCTCTTAATATTATTAACCATTGATGAGTGTTGTTCTTGATAATAATGACTTACACGATCCATCATTTCGGCAAGTTCACCTGTTGATTCACCAGTAACAATCATGTTATAAGCAACATCAGGAACTGCCCAGTGATTTTTAAAGGCTTTTGATATCTTATCACCAACAACAATGTTATTAATTGTATTATACATTATTTCTTTATAAATTTCATTATTAGTTATTTTACTTAAAATTTCAACACTTTGCGTTATATAAACATTATTTTTTAAAAGAGAAGCAAAAGTCTTAGTAAAAATAGCTATTTCATTATATATCATAATATCTTTTATGACGGGAATATGCATTAAGATAACCTGCACTTCGCGACGAAAGGCTTTGACTTTTTTATATGCCAACGCAAAAATAATGATAGCGACGATAACTGCTAGTAATAACATCCAAGCATCAGTTTTTAAAAATTTACTTATTGCTAAAACAACAGCTGTTAAACCAGTTACCGTAACCCCATTGGATGCATAAATTTCTTCAAATTGAGGAACGACATACAAGATGATAAAGCAAACAACAACGATAGCAAAAATAATAACGATAGTTGGATAAGTCATAGCACTTATCATTTGCTTTCTGGTCGTTTCCATCTCGGTATAATAGTTAGCCATATCATCAAGGGTTGATTCTAAATCTCCGGTAGCCTCAGCAGCTTTTAACATATTAATTAATAAAGGAGGAAATTTGCTTCCTTGTTTTTCTAAGGCTTGGGAGAAAGTGTTACCCATGGTAAGTTCATAAGCAATAGCTTGCATAGTTACCTTTTTGTCTTTTTGTTTACCATACTGGTTTATTAAGATTTTAATTGCATCGTTTAATGTAATACCTGCTTTAATATAAGTAGATAACTGGGTTAACCAGAAAATTAAGTCTTTAGTTGACCACTTACTACCAACGACTGAAGAATCACCATAAAGAAAATCGATTAGCTGATTGTTCTCAATCTTATAAACTTCAACCCCTTCATTAAGTAAGAATGAGTTAACATCCATCTTAGAAAGAGCCGTAAAGTTACCATACTCTATTTTACCATCAGTATTTTTAATTTTATAACGATAGATTTTTGCTTTTCCGGGAGTTGATGCTTCGGGTTGCTGCAATTCTAATTGTAATTTTCTTCTCTCTTCTTCTAATTTTAATACCTCTTTTTGAGTAATACCTAAAAAATCTTTGATTTTTTTAATAAGAACATCCAAGTCATCATTGCGTTTTGGTTTCGTATTATTCATAAATTTAGCTTGTTGGTAAGCATCATCAACCGTCTTAGATGAGGCATTAAAAATAGCTTGTAGTGGATAAGATACTCCCCTATACGCTAAATAAAAGATATTGAAGAAACTATAAACAAATTCTAGTAAAAAGCTACTTTTATTTTCTTTTTCATTATTTTGATTATTAAAATTATTGCTTTGGTTATTTAAAACATTACTATTATTATTAGTTGTATTTATATTAGTATCATTACTCATAGTAACATTACTTGCCATTGCACTATTATTTGCATCCACCATACCATCACCTATTATCTTACTAACATTATAGCAAAAAAGAGGCAATAAGAAAACAAATTTTTCATATACTATTTTAGAAGGTGATATTATGTACCCTAACAGTTTTAATGGTTTAACTTTTGGAAAAGTAATTGGTGGAATTTCTAAAACACTAAATTTAGTCAATCAGGCGATTCCTTTATATAAGCAAATGCGTCCCATTATCAGTAATGCTGGTAGTATTTTAAGTATTTTTAAGGAGTTTAATAAGCCTGATAATATAGTGAGTACAAATAAAAAAAGTATCACTACGCATGATACTCCTTTTTCAAAAGAAACCAAAGTGGCTTCAATTACCACCAATAGTCCGACATTCTTCCAATAGTTCTTCTAAAGTCTTTATTTTTTTTTCGATGTCTAATTTTAAATTTTCATTATTAGATTTTGCTAATTTTCTTAAAATATCTATTTGATTAGTTATTAAATATTCATAATAATCTTTTTTATCTTTTTTTATTAAGCCATATTTTATTGTTTTGTTATCTAGTTTGTTATCATTATTCTTTTTAAATAAGCAAATTACATACCAGATATTATTATCTAAAACCGTAATTTCATCGACTAATTTAAAACCCAGTTTGGTAACTTCCATTCTTAAAATATCAAGATTGTTATTGGACTGTAAGATTAACTTATCAACATTTTCCATCTTTTCTTTATTATTTAATATATGTAAAATCGTACTGGTTCCCATGCCACTGATAACAATAGTGTTTATAGCATTTTTATCTATATTTTCTAAGCCATCACTTACTATTAAGGGAATATCAAGATTACTATTAGCAACATTTTTACGAGCCATACTAAGAGCTGAGTCTTTTATATCAGTTAAAATGATACTTTGGACTAAGTTATTTTGGGTAGCATAAATTCCTAAGTAACCATGGTCGCAGCCAATGTCAACTACTTTATCTTTTGGCTCTAGGAAGGAAGCGATTTTCTGTAAGCGTCTACTTAGCATTAGTCAGTTAAGAAATCCTTTAATTTTTTGGCACGGGATGGGTGTCTTAATTTTCTTAAAGCTTTAGCTTCAATTTGACGAATGCGCTCTCTTGTTACATTAAATTTCTTACCAACTTCTTCTAAAGTATGACTCGTACCATCAACAAGTCCGAAACGAAGCTCAAGAACTTCTTGTTCTCTTTCTTGAAGAGTTAGTAAAACACTCTTAATTTCTTCTTTCAAAATTTCATTAGTGGCATATTCTTCTGGCGACATTGATAGTTCATCTTTAATGAAATCACCTAAATGAGAATCATCTTCTTCTCCAATTGGCGTTTCTAAAGAAACGGGATCTTGACTAATCTTAATAACTTCACGAACTTTCTCAACGGAAATACCCATTTTTTTAGCGATTTCTTCTTCCGAAGGTTCTCTATTTAATTCTAGAGTCATTTGTCTTTGAATACGAGCCATCTTATTGATAGTTTCAACCATATGAACAGGAACACGAATGGTACGAGCTTGATCAGCAAGGGCACGAGTAATAGCTTGTCTTATCCACCATGTTGCATAAGTCGAAAATTTAAAACCTTTATCATAGTCGAATTTTTCAACGGCTTTCATTAAACCGATGTTTCCTTCTTGAATTAAGTCTAAGAAAAGTAAACCACGGCCAACATATCTTTTAGCAATTGAAACAACAAGACGCAAATTTGATTCAGCTAAAATTCTTTTCGCATTTTCATCACCAGCAGCGGCCGCTACTGAATATTTCATTTCTTCTTCCATAGTTAATAATGGAATTTTACCTATTTCCTTTAGGTACATACGGACAGGGTCGTTGATATTAACATCTTTAGTTAATTCTTCATCGCTAAGAACTAATTCTTCCTCGGTATTTTTTCCAGCCGAACTAGAATCATCATCACTAACGATTTCAATATTATTGTCAATTAAAGCATTATATAATTCATCTAGGGCATCAGCATCTAAATCTAGACCTTTTAAATGTTCAGCTAAAGTTTCATAGGTAATAAAGCCATTCTTTTTACCTAACTCGATTAATTCTTTTTCGCGTTCTTTTAATGGTTTTATTTCCCCAACAGCAACTTTAGTTTTATTATTATCAGTTTCTTTAATTTCAGCCTTTTCTTTAGAAGTCGTTGCTTCTTTTTTGACTGAACTTTTTTTAGCCGGTTTAGCCTTGGGCTTTTCCTCAACTACATCTTTTAAAACAATGTTTTTATCATTTAGATCTTTATATAAACCCTTAACATCTTTAGGAGTCAATCCATATTCTTTTACTTTATCAGCTACATCTTGAAAACTAATATAACTCTTTTCTGTATTAATTTTAACTAATTCTTCTAATACCTTTGGTAATTCTTTATTCATTACTCAACACTTCCTTTTTTTATTTTTCTAATTTGTTCTAGTATTTGTAATTGATGTTGTCTATCTAATTCATTTGCAAGTTGGCGTTTTAAAGCTTCAATATCTTCTTTATCTTTCTGTCTTTGATAACTTTTGATAATAAGTTCAAAGTTTTCATCACTTATATCTTCATCTTCATCTAAAATTTTTTTCACTTCCCCATTAAATGCTTCATTATAAGATATATAAGATATAAAATCAGCAACCGTTATATTATAGTTCTTTCCAATAAAAAACACGATTTCATTTGCTATACCCCGATAGATTTTATTAGGAAAATAGCCAATCTTTTCTTGATACTCCAAAACATACTTCCGGTCGTTTAACATATAATATAACATTTTTTTAGTGATTTTGTCCAATAAATTTTGGGTTTCTGGAATAGTTTCTTCCTCTTTTTTAAATACTTCTTTAGTTATAGTCTGTAAATTGCTAAGTTCATTTAATCTTTCTTTTAAAACAGCTTTATCAAGACCAGTACTTTTACTTAGTTTAGTTAAGCTTAAATCAATATAAATTGGGTCTTTAATTGTTTTTAAATCTTCTAAAACTTTATTAATAAAATTAGTTAATTCTATGGTGTTTTCAGGATTTATTTTATTTTTTAAAGTACTTAGTTTAAAGTCTAAGAAGTCGGTCGGATTATCAATCATTTTAAGATAACCGGCAACTCCGTAAGTAAAGACATATTCATCGGGATCTTTTTTTAAGTTAATTCTGATAACTTGAACGGTGATATTATTTTGCGTTAGGATTTCCCCGTTTTTTAAAGTAGCTGTACTTCCCGCCTCATCACCATCAAGACCCAAGATTACTTCGCAACGCAAGCGCTTAATTAAATCAACTTGTTCTTTAGTTAGAGCTGTTCCCATCAAGGCAACAACATTTTTAACCCCATTAATATACAGTCTTATGGCATCCATTTGTCCTTCAACAATAATTAATTTTTTGCATCGTTTGGCCTCATCTTTAGCTAAATGATAGTTATAAAGGAAATTACCCTTTTTATAAAGATAAGTTTCTTTTGTATTTATGTATTTGGCAACAGATTCTCCACGATAGATGCGGGCAGAATAACCTATGACATGTCCCTCAGTATCATATAAAGGAAACATAATCCGCCCTCTAAAAACATCATAAGTATTATTATCAACCGTATTAACAAGTCCTAAATCTTCCAGGACTTTTGTAGTATACCCTTTTTTTTCTAAAATATTTTTTAATGCAATTGGTTCATCAAGTGATAAGCCAATACGAAATTTACTAATGTCTTCATCCGTTAAGCCACGATTATGTAAATATTCTTTAGCAGGTATGCCACTTTGGGTATTGATATTATTTTCATAATACTTGTTTACCAATTCCATCAGGTCATATTCTTTTTGATATTTAAGAACGGTCTCTTGTTTAAAAACGCCATTTATTTGATAACCAATTTTTTCGGCAACGATTTTAACGGCTTCAATAAAAGAAACATTTTCAAAATTTTGAACAAATGTAAATACATTGCCAGCAGCACCGCAAGAAAAACATTTATAAATCTGTTTGGATGTCGAAATACTCATACTTGGTGAGTGGTCATCATGGAATGGACAAACACATTTATAATCTTTTCCTTTTAAGGTTACTGGAATATAACTAGATATAATATCAACTATGTTACAATTCTTACGGATTGCATTAATTTCTTCATTACTTATCATAACCATAAAATTATCCCTCTATATATATATTATTAACGCCACCCCTTGATTTTCCTTCAAAAATTGCAAAAAAAATGCAAAAAATTGCATTTTTCTTCGTTTTTTGCTAAACCTTTACATTTTCTTGACACTTTTTTAAAAATATCGATAACTTGATAAACAGGATATTTTGCTTAGATTTTCATTATCATTTACTTTACTTATTTGCAATAATCACTTATATTTTAAATCAACATTAGACACTCCCACTTAAAAACGCATTTTTTTCTCATAACATTTAAATTTTACTTGCCAAAAGAAAAATGTTTTAGTATTCTATTACTTATCTTTTAACATAATAAGTCATAGGAAATATTTTCATCATTTATATAGAGAATTTTTTCACTTTTCAAATGCTAAGTTAGTATTAAAATTCTTTAGAAATTTAATCTTTATTAATATTATTTATACTCTTTTTAAAATAATTATTGTTTGTACTAAAGGTAGTATGAAGAATTTTTCTAGCAATATCACTATTTGGATATCCTAAATAATTACTATAAAGTCTTAAAATATCCGGATTTTTATAACTTAGGCGAAGGTTTTTTTCATTATCGATAGTATATAAACCATTGCCACGGGCTTCTCTAGTTTGTTTCATCAATGGTATTTTGGTTTTAGGCTGACCACCGCCACCAACACAGCCATTAGGACAATTCATCACTTCAATCATGATATAATCGTTTAAGTTTGGTAGTAACTTTTCTAAATTAGGCATACCATAGACACATGCTACTTTATAAGTTTTATCTAAAATTGTAATATTAGCTTCTCTAATTTCACTAAATCCTCGTAAGCTTTGAAACTTTAGAAATTCAGCTTCAGCATCTTTACCCGTTAAGTAAAAATAAGCGGTTCTTAGAGTAGCTTCTAAAACACCACCACTGGTACCAAAGATATTACCAGCCCCAGAACCATCAGCTAAAACTTTGTCAAAGGCTGTGTTTTCTAAGGTTTTTAAATCAATATTTAATTCTTTTAACATTAAAGCCACTTCATGTGTAGTAAGACAGTAATCCATACCTTCTAAGTTGGGGCGTTTTATTTCCATCTTTTTAGCTGTGCAAGGCGCCAACATCACATTAATAATCTTTTTATCTTTTTTATTTTTAAAAAAATATTCATTAATAACACTTGCTTGCATCATAATTGGACTTTTGGTACTAGAAAGATTAGGGATTAAATCTTGATGATATATTTCGCAATACTTAACCCAAGATGGGCAACAAGAGGTAAATAGGGGCAATTTTTCTCTTCCATTCAAACGATTTACCAGTTCCATGGCTTCTTCCATCACAGTTAAATCGGCCCCAAAAGTTAAATCAAAAACATAAGTAAATCCGGCTTTTTTTAAGGCGGTAACTAATTTTTTCGTAACTACACTACCCGCCTCTAGCCCAAACTCTTCACCAATAGTTGTTCTTATCGCGGGAGCAATCGAAATAGTAACAATTGTTTCTTTATCCTTTAAAAGATTTAACACCTTTTTATAATCAGGTATAGTATCTAAAGCTGCAAAAGTACAATTTAGAATACACTGACCACAGTTAATACATACCGGTCTTTTTACTTCATCCCGATTATATTTAATACCAACAACATTTTCACAAGTTTTCTTACACAAGCCACAGTTCGTGCACTTATCTTCCAAAAAGCATAAAGAAGGATTACTCTTCTCGACCCAAATAGCACTTGATGTATCCTTTTTAAATTCCTTTTTGGCAGCGCCGCATTCTTTGCAGACATAGTTATCTGGTAAAGTAGCAAATTTTACTTTCGTAGCAATCTCGTCATAAATAAATCCACATTTTTTACAAATATATTTCATCTTTAAGTTCCCTTCTTATTATCATTATAAGAATACCATAAATACAAAATTTTTTAAAGAATTAGTTAGCACTGAGAAAACTATTTTTGCTATTAATCTTTTTAAATAAGATGATTGTTATTAAAGTTGTGATAATTTTTACCCTCTTTTATAAAGAATAAAGTCATCAAAAGTACTTACTTTAACATAATTATCTCTAATATAACTATCTATTTTCTTAGATAACTGACCTCGTTCAAAGATATTGTTAAGTAAAAAGTAAGTATTACTATCTAATGAATTAAAGTATTTAATAACTTCTTCTTCACCATTATAACCAATATTACCATTAAGTAATAAATCATAAGAGTTAATATCTTTATTTAATAATAATTTATAAAAGTAGGCATCATACATGATAAAATAAGTTTTATCGATATTAGGAATTTCTTTAGTAATTGTATCTAACTTTATTAAATATTTTCTATCTATATCCTTATATTCTAAAGAGCCTACGCCTTTCTTTAAATCCTTAAAATGATATTGAAGACCAATAGAAAATAAAGGACAAAGTAACAGGATTAGAGCCATACAGTTAAGATATTTTAAATAAATAGAATTAAATTTATGCTTTTCTTCTAGGTTTTCTATAAACTTGTTTAAAAAATAAATTAAAACCGGAATGATACTAAATATTATGTGCATAGCATTAAAAATGGGATAAGCCATGACTTGATAAGTTATTAAATATAACACTTTTTTATCTTTATGTTTTAAATAATAAATAAATAAAAAGATAATTAAAGCAATAATAAAAACAGTACCAAGATTAAAGAAACTATTCTTTTTACTAAAGGAGAAAAGACCAAGAAAAGTATAATTTAAAAATGGATAAAAGCTATTAGTAAGTACTAAATAAAGTATAAATAAAAGGACGGGAATTAAAAAGCCAATTATTCTTTTTAAAATCTTTTTTGGTTTCTTAAAATAAAGTAGACTTGGTAATGTTAGGAGAATAAATGATTGTTTAGTCATAGTAACAAGACCTAGAATAAAACCAATTAAATAATCATTTTCTTTTTTAGTATTAAGTAAAATTAGTAAAAGAAAAAGGACTAAAAAGTTGTAACTAGGTCTTAAAATAAAGCTTGTTAAAACTATACTAGGTATAAAAGTTTTAGGATACTTTTTATAAATATAGAAATATAGGGCTGATAAAATAATAGTATTTATTAGGTTAAATTCAATAAAATTTTGACCTAAAAGTTTCATAAATAGACCACAGATAAGTGGATATAATGGGGTAATTACCATATTAAAATCTTTATACATGGTAAGGCCCTTAGCAAAGTTATAAGAAAATCCATAGTTCCAGATTAAATCATTATCAGCATTACTAAAATTTACTAAAATGCCTACATATATAAATATTATTATTAAAATTAAAATATCTTTCTTATGCTTTTTCATAACTACACCCATTATATATTACCATAAGATAAAGTATTTTAAAAACAGTACTTACGCAAAGCTTTCAGTCAAACCTACTCATCTATACTTACTAAAGTTATTCTCGCATAGCCATTGCCTTTTTTAGCACAGTTTTCGGTTGGTGTTTCTTCAGCGCAAGTTGTTGATATAGTTTTTGTACTTTCTTCATTAGATTCTTCGCAGTTATAACAGTACATAACTTTATCTTTTAAAAGGGGATTTCCAATATAACCAGAACCACCGCCGCCACCGCCTGCATAAGTAGTGCCTCCACCCCCATAGTAACCAGTTCCACCGTCAGCACCACCATCAATATCACTATATCCTTTACCACTAATTCCAAATTTGCCATCGATGTTATTGCTAGGAGAATTTCCTGAAACCTCAAAACCACTTCCCCCAGTTGTTTGTGAGCCACCAGTTCCGTAAAAAGGATAATTGTTTGTAATGGAATAACCAGTTCCACCTATGTAACCACCACCTGATCCGCCATGTTCTCGTTCACCAGAACCGCCACCGCCAGATACAATCAGTATGTCACTTTTATAATTTGTCAATGAAGACAATTCACCAGCAATTTTGGATATGCTGGTGGCACCACCGCCAGAACCATCACCATTATAAGCATTATTAATGCCTTGACCTCCAACTCCTATATATAATTTCTTACCAGCAATTAGCTTAATAATCCCAACTGAATATCCACCATCGCCACCAATTCCATCCCACCAGCCATCTCCTTGTGCTCCCCAAGTTTCTAGCTTATAAGCTCCAGAAACTGGAGCTGTAAAGGTTTGTTCAGAGCCAGTATAGTCAAAATTAAATACTGTATCTCCTTGATAAAAATATAAATTACATTTCGTTTTTTTAGTTAAGTTTTTTAATAATAAACCCCAAGACTCACTATCCCATGTTGCACTGACATTTTCATCATCACACACGGCTTTTTGAAATAAAGCACTATCTTTAGATGGGATTGCTGTACTTAACTCATTATTTATATATACTCCAATAACATTATCTTCCGATAAATAAGTTTTTTTATTAATAAAAGTAGTAACTCCAAAACCAATTCCAATTATTATTAACAGGCCTAAATATCTTTTTTTCATTTTTAAATCTCCTCAAGGTACCATTTTCCGCTTTCATAGAGTAAAAAACTCTATGAAAATACTAGGTGAAATCTAGTAAAAACAGGCATTTGACCACAAATTTGACCAGAAATAATCTAATATATTTGACTAGAAAAATGGCTTTAAAGTCCTATATTTACTGGGATTTGTTTAAATAAATTTGACTAACAATTTGACTATAATAACTTAAAATTACGGCTTTAAAAAGGATTATTTATATGGTATATTTAATATATAAGTTAAAAATATACGCCGAAAATTAGCTTTCATAGAGTTTTTTACTCTATGAAATTTTGCATTTTTAAGTGTTTTTTGGATTAAAAATTATCTATAATAAAAAGACTACTTATTGCAAGTAATCTTCTAAAACTTTGACTAATTTTTCTACAGACATGCCACATTCTTCTAATAACTCTTCAGCTTTAAAATCACTGTGAAATTTCTTAGAAATACCATAATTAATTACTTTGATATCCGTATTACCAAAATAACTAGCAATATTTTGGCCATAACCACCTTGAAGTTCACCATCTTCTAAGGTAATGATTATTTGATGATTATTTTTTAAGCCATTTAATGTTTCATAATCTAAATTACTAAGGTTAATTGGATTTATAATGGTTATATCTTTATTTAATTTTTCTTTGATAACTTTACTAACTTCTAAAGCCATTTTTAACATGGGACCAACAGCAACAATAGCAACCTTATCACCATTATTTACAATCATATTTTTAGTAAAATCAGTAAGGTTATCGTTATCTAATTTGCACCAAAAGGAAGGAACTCTAATACCTACAGGGTGTTTACTTTCACTGGTTGCAAATTTTAAAGCAGCCTCATATTCATTTTTAGTAGCGGGTGCTAGATAAATAAGATTAGGAATATGACTAAATTCTTGAATATCACACATGGCAATATGGGTATCACTATTCATACCATAAACACCAGGATTTATAACTAAAATAGTAGCAGGATTATCATTTAAACATAAATCATGACTTACTTGATCATAAACTCTTTGAAGAAAAGGAGCAAAGGTTCCAAAAACAGGAACACCACCATTTTTAGCGATACCACTTATCATTCCAACTGCATTTTCCTCGGCAATACCAACATCAAGGAATTGACCACGATTTACATACTCTTCTCTAATATTTTTGGTAAATCCTAAAGACGCTGGGGTAGCAGCATTTAAAACAACAGCCTTAGGATTAGTATCTAATAATTCTTTTAAACTATTAAAGACAGTATCATCTTTAATAACTGGATATTTTAAAGAACCGTCTTCAATGTTAAAAGGTCCCCCCGAATGCCAAGCTTCTCTGTTTTCTTCCGCATATTTAAGACCTTTGCCTTTTATTGTATGAATGTGTAAAATAACGGGGTGATTAATATCTTTAACAGAGTTAAATAATTCCACTAATTTTTTTATGTTATGACCATCATCTAAATAATGATACTCAAATCCTAATGACTTAAAGAAATTGTTATTAGAAACACCATTCATCATTCTAAGTTCTTTTAAATTTTTATAAAGACCACCGTGATTTTCAGCAATACTCTGGTCATTATCATTAACTATAACTATTAGATTATTTTTATATTCCCCAGCATAATCTAAGGCTTCTAAGGCTTCACCACCAGATAGAGAACCATCACCAATAACGGCAATAATATTTTCCTTAGTCTTTTTTAAATCTCTACCAACAGCAAGACCTAGGGCAAGGGATACACTAGTTGAGGTATGCCCTATCTTAAAGAGGTCATGTTTGCTTTCTAAAGGATTAGTATAACCCGTTACTTCACTAAATTTATTATCATCAAGATAGGCTTCTTTGCGGCCTGTTAAGATTTTATGGGGATAACATTGATGGGAAACATCAAAAACAATCTTATCAACAGGTGAATTAAAGACATAATGAAGTGCAACCGTCATTTCAACAACACCTAAATTCTGGCCTTTATGACCTCCAATCTTACTAACTCGATTAATTACAGCACTTCTTACTTCATCAGCTAATGGTTGTAATTCTTCAATTTTTAACTTTTTGACATCTTCTGGTCCATTAATTTTATCTAAATACATTTAATACACTCCTTCTAATTTTTATAATTTTTTATTACAGTTCTATCAATATTAAATAAAGTTATTGTTCTAAAAATAACTATACAATTTTATCTTTTACATTAACTTCTAATTTTACATTTTGATTTTCAAATAATATTATTTATTTTTCATGTATTCTCCTATTTTTTTATGACTTAGTTTGTTATATTCTTCATATTTAATTAGTTTGCACCATTCTTTCTTAGTATTTTTGAACTATAACAATTATTATATATCACATAGAACTATTCTTAAGTCAAGTGAAAAATAACAATTTTTAATGATTAAATATTTTTTTAACAAGTAAACATAATTCAAAAAATGATTGTTTTTTTCTCAAATTTCGGGGCATAATTTAATTCTTTTTTAGGTAATTATAAAAGGTATTTTCTTGGTGTTAGTTTTTACATTATCAATTTATAAATATAGTACTTTATTCTAATTTTAATTATTTAAAAAGATGTCATTAGAGTACCGGTTTACTTCTTGCAAAATCTTGGTTTATTTAATAAACTATAATAGTTGAAACTTTTTTAATGCTATAATAATTAAGATAAGAATAAATGCATAAACATAAAAAAATAGGCCATACTAAAATTGATTGGAGAGATAAAAATGGGGCGTAAGGGAGAAAGTATTTTTAAAAGAAAAGACGGCCGTTATGAAGCCCGTTATATAAAAAATTATATTGGTGATTCTGCTAAGTATGGTTATATTTATGGGCAAACTTACAGTGAGGTAAAAGAAAAACGCCGTAAAATAATGATGGAAAAAGAAAAAAAGACGACAATTGCTAAAGGGCGATTTTCTGTTTACATTATTAGATGGTTAGAATATAAAAAAGACAAAATAAAACTTTCAAGTTATGCAACTTATGCTAATAAAATCAAAAAACATATTATGCCAGATTTAGGTGAATATAAGCTTAGTTCCCTAGATAAAGAAACAATTGAATCTTATTTATCTACCAAAGCCATATTTTTAGGAACTAATACGGTTCATGAATTAGGAATGATTATCAAGCAAATTTTAAAATTTTGTCGAATCTATGTTGATTTTGATATTCCCTTAAAGAAAAAGAAGAACATTGATGTATTTCAAAAAGAAGAAATAATTCGCTTAGAAAATAATACATTACACTCTGATGATCCTATTTGTTTAGGAATTGGAGTTTGTTTATATACAGGTATTCGTATTGGGGAATTATGTGCGCTTAGAAAGGAAAATTTTGATTTAAAGAATGGTTTAATCTATATTAATCACACTTTAATTAGAGTTCGTTCAGATAATTATGAAAGCAAAACTCGGGTAGTTTTAGATGATCCAAAGACTAATAATTCTAATCGGGTAGTACCGATTGCTAATAAATTGTTGCAACCCCTAACAGAGTATTTAAGTACTTTCCCTAATGATAAACATTATTTTTTAACTAATTCAACACATTATCTAGAACCTCGTTCTTATTATAATAAGTACTTATTTTATTTAAAGAAATGGGGTATTAAAAAACATAAATTTCATGCGTTAAGACATACTTTTGCTACTAATGCGGTAGAAAAGAATATGGATGTTAAAGCCTTAGCGGAAGTTTTGGGGCATTCTAATGTTAGTATTACTTTAAATTTATATGTCCATCCTTCCCTATCTTATAAACGAGAATGTATTGATAAAATCTATAACTAAAAAAATGTAACAACAATTACTTTTTCGTAATTATTATTACATTTTTATACTATTAAAGTCTTAATATTGTTAATGGCAATCGTTAAGACTTTTTTTAAATATTTTCTTAATTATTTAGTTAAAAGATAATAAGTACTTTCAACATCACTATTTAAATATAAAATTTCTTTTTCTTGGTTATAATCGGTATTAGCAAGAATTTTTTTAATAACACTATCTTTATCTAACCAGTTTTTAACACAGACAATAATACTATCCTTATTTTTTAAAAATTCATCGTTTTTTAATAAACTATAATCATAAATATTATTATTTAAAATCAGGTGTTTTTCATAAATGTTAAATTCTGGCATCGAGGAAAGATGGGTAAAATAATTATCATAAACATAAATAAATGGCGTGGTCTTATTATCTTTAGCTAATTCGATAGACTTAGCATAGTCAGTATAAAGATAAACAGGATTACTAGTTTTAATGCCAACTAAACTGATTCCTAGAATTATTAAGATGCTAATTGTAGTAAAATATTTATTATCATAAAAGATATTAAATAAATAAACTAAAAGTAAGGCAAACAAAGGAAATAATAACATGATATATCTTGAAGTATAATTTTCACCTAAAAAAGGAGCAATCTTTGCAACAACAACGATAAATAATATCATGGGACTAAACAAATTAAGTAAAAGTTTTTTATTCTTTAAAGTATTATTTTTACCAAAGAAGTAACCCATCCCCATAAATAAGAAGCAAACGACTAAGGTAAAGATTTTTTCTAAGCTAAACATTTTTAGAAGAGCATTATTATAATACTTTAAATTAGTTAGTAAACTACGACCATTATCTTCGGCTCCCAAGCCACGGTAAGAAAAGAAGATTTGATAAATACTTACGGGATAGAAGATAATGCCAATTACGGCTGGAATAACATGGACTAATAAATATTTGCCTACTTTTTGATATTCTTTTTTAAATAATAAATAGATTGCATTTAAGATAAAGACTAAAACAATATAAATACAGAAATAATATTGAGTTAGAAAGCCACCTAGAATACACAAAATCCAAGGCCATTTTTTCTTAATTGTATAATCATTTTTGATAAGATCGACAGTCAAATAGAAATACCAAATACTAAAGAAAGTTAGCATCATATACATACGGTGAAAACTTACGGTGCTAATGGCTCCTATACTTAACCCATAAAGTAAAATTGTGGGAGCACTTATTTTTGATTTTCCTAGTCTTTTGCATATTTTATCTAGAAAATAAAGAGTTCCTAAGAAAAAAATCATATTTAAGGTAAAGCCTATATATTTAGTAAATTTTCCATAAAAAATACTGGATACTAAATGCATACAAAAGTAAAATAATGGTGGGTGCACATCAAAGGCTTGATTAATATAAACAGAACGATAATTAAAAACATCACCCTTGCCAATTGTTAAATAATCATGAGCGTCTTTATTGCTTTTCCAGGTTGGCACTTCTTTAAAAAGAACCTCATTTTTAGAAAATTCCGGATAATTATTATTAGGTTTATCCTTTAGAAAAGTTATTAATTTATTAATATCATGACTACCTATAACCTCCCGATATAAAATATCCATATTACCTTGGGCATAACCATAATTACGATAGACATTATCATATTTATAATTGCTAGAACCATAAGAAAACATTTCATCCTCATGATATCCTTGCTTTTTATCAACATAATAAAACATTGTAATAATAGAAAGAATAACGGCTATAAGGGTTAACTTATTATTTTTTAATTTTTGAAGAAAACTTATCTTTTTATTATTATAGTTTAAGGTTTTTATATTTTTACTTTTTTCTTTTATTTGATTATTCTTCGTTTTCACAGTACTCACCTTCCTTATTTTCTAGTCCTTTTAAATTAACTTCGTTAACTTTAGCAAACCTTGAGGTTATTTTATCCGTTGTAATATTAATATCTTTGACATCTTTGGATACCGCATCAATGTTTTTTGATAATTTATCCCAACGCACACGATATTTTTGAAATTCATCACTAAGTCGGGATAGTTCACTAGCAATAACTTTCGCATATTTATCTCTTTTCATATTTTGTAAAATCATGCTAATTGTTGATAAAGTGCTAACTAAAGTTGTTGGGGATGTTATAAAAACATTATTTTTATAAGCATAAGATACTAGTTCAGGATAATAAGCATTTATTTCAGCAAATATGGCCTCGGCTGGTAAAAACATTATTGCTTGATAACTAGTCTCACCTTTAATAATATATTTATCTTTAATGGCATCAATATGTTTCTTGACATCATTTTTAAAGTTTTTAGCATACATATTTCTTAAATCAATACTAACTTTACGGTCCACCATCTTCTGATAATTTTCCAAAGGAAATTTACTATCAATACAGATGTGCCCAAGAGGTTCGGGAGCAAAGATTATAGAATCAGCAATATAGCCATTACTTAAAGTATATTGAAGCTGATAGATTTCTTTGTTACCTTCCCCAAAGATACTGCTTAGAATATAATTTAGACTAACTTCTCCGTAAATGCCTCTTGTTTTTTTATCAGTTAAGACACCTTGTAAGGCAATGATATCACTACTTAAATTATCAATTCGTTTTTGAGCCTCGTCTATCTTACTTAATCTTTCTAAAATATTAGTAAAAGTCTTATTAGTTTCTTTAAAATTTTCATCTAAATTAAGGTTAACTCTTTCATTTATTTTTAATAAATTACTCGTAATCTCATTATTTAAAGACTTAAAATCATCATTTAACCCCTTACTAAAATCATACTTAAAATCTAAAATATCTTTAGTAAGCTTAGTCTCCATCTTTCCTAGTCTTTCCACTATATCATTATTATTACTTCTTTTTTTACTAAAAATAACTATTATTAAAAGAATGATAATTAAACTTAATAAACCAATTATTATATAATCCATAGATACTTCCTTTCCTTAACCTAATTATACAATTTATTATATTTTATATCTACAAAATGCAGCAACGATAACTTTTAGAACACGAATTTTTGAACATTTTATATTAGAGAAAAACTATTTGTTTTCTTCATTTAATACTTTTTCAACTTCATTTATTAGTTGTTCTTTATCAGGAATATAATATGTATATGTTGATGCAAAAACATTATTAGATATTCCATTTAAAGCAAATTCCATAAGTACATTATCTTTTTCCGCACAAAGTATAATACCTATTGGTTTATTGTCGTACTCATCGTTTATAATTTGTTCATAATAATTCAAATATAAATTCATTTGTCCTAAATTTTCTGCTTTTAAATCATTCATTTTTAAATCTATCAAAACATAAGATTTTAAAAATTTATTATAGAAAACCATATCAACATAATAATTAGTATTGTTGATTGTTATTCTTTGTTGACTACCAACAAACATAAATCCTTTACCAAGTTCCAGCAAAAATTCTTCTATATGTTTAATCAATTTATATTCTAGATCTTTTTCTAACAATGGTTTTTGTTCTTTTATACCTAGAAATTCAAATACATATGGTTCTTTTATTAAATCACTTGGTGTTGCTAGTGATTGTCCTTTTTTAGACATTTCTAATACTTTTTCTTTATTTGCTTTACCGTCAGATAATAATAATCTTTCAAATAAGGATGTGTCTAATTGCCTTTGAAGTTCTCTAACACTCCAATGAGAATTAATACATTCTTTCTCATAAAATTTTCTTTTAACCTCATCTTTAATGATTATTAACTCATTATAATGTGTCCATGTTAATTCCATATTTATTTCTTCAAAATTAGGATAAGTTTTATAAAACATTCTCATATATTTAAGATTCGTATAAGAATATCCCTTTCCTAAATATTTAGTTAATTCTTTAGAAAGACTTTTTATTACTTCTCTTCCATATTCCAAGCGATTATTATACTTATTTTCATTTGAAACTATAATTCTTCCAATATTCCAATAAACATAAATTATTGAATTGTTAACTTCCTTCACTAATTTTATTTTTGCTTCGTTTACTAAACTTGTTATTTCATTAACCATTTTTTTATTATCATCTAACATATTTATTCCTTTCTACGAATTGGTCAGTCGCGACTGACCAATTCACTTTATGACCACTTACTTGTATGTTGTAATAATCTGCTTTTTTTACGACCATTATTATTTAATTTTCTTTTCCGTTTTCATATTTATTATAGGTTGATTTATTAACCCCTAAAACTTTTGCTATCTCATAATATTTTTTCATTGAATTAGGTTTACTTAAATTAAGTGCGATATATTTTTGGTTATCACTTGTAACGACCATTGAATAACTAGATAATTGTTATTGTTCTTTTAAAGTTAATTCTGGCATATCTTCAAAAAAATAATTTATTGATACTTTATAAAATCTTGCTAAATTTCTTAATATTTATAATTATTTCTATTTACGCCAATAACTTCACATATTTCATTTTTTCTCACAAGTATGCCTCTCTTCTAATTTATATTATATCAAAACTTGATACATTTGGCTGTTTATTATTAAAATTTTATTTCCCAAAAGTTATCATAGCACCATAGCAACTACTTGCTCTGTAAAAGCATATGATATTTTTCTAGTCCCACCATATTGATTCTGAATACTTGAAGTCCCAACTTGGGACTTCATGTTTAAATATTCATCTTTTGTTAATTGAAAGACATATCTTTCAGAAAATTTATTTAAATGTCTTTTAACAGCTTGATTTATTGTTTTTGTTCCATTTTTACTCTAATAAAGTCTAGCTAAATCAGAGTCCAGCGTTGCATGTTGACCTCTAATTTCATAAATAACCTTTTCAATTTTACTATTTTTTACTAAATTTTCCGTTTTTCCTCCCAAAAAAGAGAATACCCGTATTAAGTATTCCCGAATAGATATATTTTTCTTGCCCCAAAATATAAATTATCGACATAAGTTTTGATGTATTAACACTTGGCAAGTAAATCAATACAATATTATTGTAACAATTTTTACCACATTCTTCAACAAAAAAAGTATAGAAAATTTTCTACACTTCTTGAATTACAGCAATAATCATAGGCTTGCATTCGGTTTCATTATATAAATACTTACCTAATTCTTCCCTAATTTCTGTCTTAATCTTTGTATATTCTACATATCTATCAGTTATATTTCTAGTAATAACATCTAACGAAATATTTTTAATTTCATTTATCATATCTTTACTATCTTTAATATAGATAAATCCTCTGGTTGTAACTTCAGGTCCGACTAAGATTTCTCTAGTTTTTTTAGAGATAGTAGCAGAAATTAAGACAATACCGTTTTCACTTAACATTTGACGATCTTTAATAACTAAGTCGCCAACATCATCATTACTCTTGCCATCAATTAAAACATCATTAATCTTAATATTTTTAAAGTTATCTTGTAAAACGCCATTATTAATTTCCACAATATCGCCATTTTGTTTTAATAAAATATTGCTATCGGGAATACCTAAACTACTAGCAAGGTCAGCATTATTTACCATATAACGATACTCACCCTTAACAGGCATATAGTATTTAGGATTTAATAATTTAATCATTAACATTAAATCTTCTTTAGAAGCATGATGTAAGATGGTTTTACCCTTAGGAATAGAAACTATTTCACAACCGTGCATTGCTAAATCATTTTCAATTTTTACTAATAATTTTTCGTTTTCATCATATCTTGGTTCAGCAAAAACAATGGTATCAGTTTCTTTTAAATGAATAAATTTATCATAACCACTTAATACTTTACTAATACAAGCATAAGGATTTTGCTTGCTATCAGCCATTAATATAATGGCATCTTTATCATCAATATTCGATAAGTCGCCAAGTAAACCTTCTTGAACTTCTAAGTATTTCTCTTTGATTGACATATCAATTAGATTTTGTAATTGTTTACCCATAACAACAATTTTACGGTGTGTATTTTTAGCAGCCTCAAAAATTTCTTGAATAGTATAAAGATGAGTTGGTAAGACTAAGAACATTAAACGATTTTTAGTATGACTAATAGCTTCTTTGAATACTCCTACTAAACGATGATTTGGTGAAGTATGTCCACTTTTTTCTGAAAATGATGATTCTTGTAAAAGTGCTAAAACGCCTTTTTTACCCACATAAGCAATTTTTCCTAAATCCATGTCGTAAGCACCACGCATTAATGGGTCGATAATAAAATCCCCTGTATAACAGATAGCGCCATCTTTAGTGTTAATAACATACATTACAGCATCTGGTGTTGAATGAGAAACACTGATTGGGAAAATGCTAACATCTCTAAAGTTCAATTTTTTATGTGGTTCAATCTCGACAATATTTTTAGGATTTAAACCATCAGATTCTAAAACATACTTTGTAAATTTAGTACAATATACTTTTAAATTAGGAATCATTCTAACTAAATCATTTGTAGCCCCCATATTTTCATAATGTCCATGGGTTAGAAATAATCCCTTAATTTTCTTTTTATTTTTGACTAAATATTCAAAATCTGGAATAATATAATCTATTCCATATAAATTTTCGGTAGCAAATTTTAACCCACAATCTAAAATGAAGATAGCATTATCCACTTCGACTACATAGGTATTTTTACCGGTTTCACTAAGGCCACCAAGGCCCATAATTTTTATTTTACTCATATAATATAATCAACTTCCTTTTTTTTATTTTTATTTTTTTATTTTAAATAAAGAGGCTACAAACAAGATACATTATATCAAAAAAAGAGGTGTATTCCAACCTATTTTAAAGATTTTTTGAAAACATAAGCTACTTGTTTTGGCAAGAAAAAGGTAAATGTCAGACGCTTATATAACTTTAAGGCTCCTTCATAAGAAATAATAGGATAATTAAAATCACAAAGGTGTAAGTTACCATTTTTTAAAGAGGAAGCAAAGTCTTTATAGCTTAAATTTTTACCACTAGGTCTAAAAGTATAATCATCTAGTATTCTTATCTGTCTTAACATATTGGAAGTAAAATCGTAAAGATAGCAATACTGGCTAAGTTGGGTAATGGCATACTTTATAAGAAAAACCTGACCAAGTGAATAATTTAAGGTGATTTCTTTAGAATCGTATAAGTTACTGAAACTATTATTATGAAAAATACGCACTAATTCTTTAATAAATTCATCTTCGGTTAACTTGGAAGCATTGATTTTAGCACTGGTTAGTTGTTCTTTTAACTCGCGTTTTTTACCAATATTGGTACAATTGATTTCTAGTTTTTCTCTTAATAATTGATAATAAGTTTTATAACTTTTACGCAATTCTTGTTCATTTACTTTAAGGTTATTCTTAATTTTGGCATAAAGAGTTTTATCATCATCATTACAATACTTATGATTTTCTACATCTTTTAGACTTCTAGTTAAATCATCATGTAAAAACAAAAGACCACTTATTGTACACTTTATCGTATTTATGCTTTTTAAAACTTCTGCAAGTCTTACATCATCAGTACCATCTTCAAGTCTTTGTAATCTATTTTCTACATTTATAACTTCTTTATTAGCATTTAATATCAAGGTTTCATACTGCCTTTTTTCTAAATTAACCTTCTCTATTAACTCTTTTTTCATATATTGTTATTCCTTTTTCATTTGTAAAGATATGATAATATTTAATTTCTTTAAAGTCAACTAAAATTTAATTTTAAACTATCCATAAGTATTTTTATATACTTAAAAAAGAAGATTTCTCTTCTTTAAGCAGATATTTTTTAGACTATTTTGACTAATTATTTTTTACTATATTACCAATAATTTCTGCGGTTTTTTCTACGCCAAACTTGCTAACATCTAGTATTAAATCATAATTATTTAAATCATCTAAGTTCATATTTGTATAATATTTATAATGTTTCTTACGATCTTTGTTTACTTTGTTAATAGTACTAACAGCTTTATAGGGAGCAATATGATAATATTTAGTTACCCGATTAACTTTATCTTCCATACTACTATAAAGATAAATTTTTAAAACATCTTTTTTATCTTTTAAAATGTAGTTGCCACAACGGCCAACTATGATACAAGAGCCTTTTCTATAGAGTTTTTCAATAACTTTAGTGGTAGCAACGAAAAGTAAGTCATCATTAGTTTGGGGACCGTCTAAAGTTTGCTCGTTTTCTTTAACATATTTTGGAGCCAAACCACTTTCTTTAGCACTTAAAATTATAAGGTTTTTATCATAAAAAGGAATACCTAGATTTTTAGCTAATAATTCACCAACATAGCGCCCACCAGAACCGTATTCACGAGAAATGGTAATAACAATTTTTTTACCCTTATAAGTTTCGGGAATAACAATATCTTGTTCTTCTTTGGTCTTAGTATGATTAGTTTCATTACTAAATTGGCCTAATTTTTTATATTCGCTAATAAAAATAAAACCAGCGATGATGAAAGTTAGGCTATCTGCAAGGCAACCCGCATACAAAATACCATTTAAGCCTTTATTAAAGCCGATACTTAAAAGGATGGCTAGAGGTATAAAAAGAATAATTTGTCTAATAAATGAAACAGCGGTTGCCAGTAAAACATTTCCTAGTGACTGGACAACGATGGAAGTTGTCATTTCCATGGCATTAAGAGCACAGGCTAATAAAAAACTATGACACATAAGGGTAGCAAATTCCATAAATAAAGTATAACTTACATCTTCAGGACTAATAAATATGCCTGCAATTTGTTCAGGAAATAAAATAAATATTAAGTTAAAAATAATACCAACCGCAAAGTTTATCATTAAGACTTTTCTTAATGTTTCTTTAACGCGTTTTAAATTACCAGCACCGTAATTAAAGCCAATAACAGGTTGAGCGCCAATACTAACTCCTAAAACAAAAGAAATATACAAACTATTTATTTTGGAAATTACGCCATAAACGGATAAAGGGATATCAGCTCCATATTTACTTAAGGCTCCAAATTTGGTCATCATATTATTCATGAAGACAAATAAAACTAAAATAGTTGCTTGAGTAATGAAACTAGAAAGTCCTAATGATAGAGTTCTCGTAATACTTTTATTAATCTTAAAATCAGCTTTTTCTAGTTTAACACTTTTAATCTTAGGTAAGTAACATAAGGCAATAATAAAGGATATAACTTGACCTATAACGGTTGCAAGGCCGCCCCCAAAGACACCCATATTAAACCCAAAAATAAAGATTGGATCTAAAATAATATTAATAATCGCCCCAACAACCAGCATAATCATTGAATACTTAGGATTTCCATCAGCTCGGATAATGCTTGATAAAACCGAATAAATTATCATAAAGGGAGTGCCAATTAAAACGATGCGGCCATAACTTAGAGCATAACTATAAACATTTTCTGTACAGCCAAACATATAAACTAACTTTGGTAGGAAAATATAAGCTAAAATGGCAAATAAAATGGATATAATGAAGCTTAAAGTAATGGATGAACCGATTGAGGCTCTAGCCTCATTCTCCTTTTTCTCGCCCAATTTTAACGAAAGATTAGCTGCCGCCCCATTACCAATAAGACCCGCAATCGCATTTGCTAAAATAACTAAAGGAAATATAACATTAGTAGCAGCGTTTCCTAAGGTTCCTACTCCTTTACCAATAAATATTTGGTCAACAATATTATAAACTGAATTAATAAGCATAGAAATAACACAAGGAATAGCAAAACTAATGAGCAATTTATTAATATTATCATGACCTAAATCGAATTCTTTTTCCATATAAATAAACCCTTTCAAGCCAAGAAAAAAACGCCTAAGATAAGCGTAAGTTTCCACAGGCAATATGAATTGTAACACAAATAATTTTTTTATGTAAGCAAAAGTTTTAAAATTTCGTTAATTTTTAAATCATGTATTTTTAGGCAGCCATTTTTTCCTTAATCTTCATACATTATATCTATTAAACCTTCATCACTAACTAATTTTTCCACATAATCACTACCTAATTTTGTTTTTAATTTTTCAAATTGCTGAATAAAAATATCAGCTGGTAATAAAAACAAGTCAAAAGAAGATATTAATAAATCTTTAAGATAATAAATTCCATTTTTATGTAAGTAAAGCATAATATTTTTAAGATTATTATAAATAATATTAGCTATAGTTTCTTCATCAAAATTTTCTAATAAAATTTTTAAATTTTTCACTATGAATAATGCTTTTTATTTTTTTAGTCCCAATCTTTTTAACATTGAATTACTAAACAACTCCGGATGCTTTCTATACTCCGGCCAATCCATAATTTTTTTTCCTTTATCTTCTATGAAATCTCCTTTTTAATAAACTTACTATATACTAAATACTAAAAAAAGTACCTTGTCAAAAGTACTTTTTTAAATTAGCCAATATATTTTTTCAAGAAAGTTTGTAAGTTATCTTTAGAATATGAACCAACAATGGCATCAACAGCCTCACCATTCTTAACAACAATTACCATTGGTGTATAACCATAGAATTCCGAAATTTTACCGGTTTGAGTTTCTCCATTAACACTTTGAGTAATTTCTTTAGATAATAATTCACCGAACTTTTTAAATTCATCACTAGTTGTATCAACGGTGGTAATATCTAAATAATCGGCTGTAAAATTCATTTCTTTTTGAGTAGCTTGTAAATTTGGTAAGAAAGCAACGCAAGCACTGCAAGTACTTCTTCCTAAGTAAAGAATATGAGTTTCTTTATTGCTTTTTCCTAAAAATTTTAAAATATCACTAAGACCTACGGCATTAAACATTGATACATCATAATCACTTGTTGAGGAACCATTATTATTATTAGTGCTTGTTGAACTATTATTAGTAGTAGTTCCTTTCGTATTACTATAATTTACTAAGCCAATTAGCAAGCTCATAACAGAAATTACTAATACAATAATTAACATTATATATATTTTTTTTAAATACTCTTCTGTTTTCATAAATCTTCTCCTTCGACATTATTATACCTAAAAACTGCTATAAATGTAAACATTTTCTTAAAAAGTGCTTGTCAAAGTTAAATTTATGCGATATACTAAAAAAGTCTTAAAAAAAGAAGACGGTGTTCGCCCGAGTGGCGGAATAGGTAGACGCACAGGACTTAAAATCCTGCGAGATTTAACCCTCGTGCCGGTTCAAGTCCGGCCTCGGGCACCATTTTTGAATTATTCCCTGTATTTACAGGGTTTTTGTTTATCTGCTTTTCAATTTGCCGGGTGTTTTGCCGGTTTTTTTTGTTAAATAAAAAGTACCAAAAGGTACTTTATAGCCAGACATTATAAGTAATCATTAACATAGCAAGGATTAAACCAACAATCCAAAACATTTTAACGATATCATTTTCTTCCCAACCTAGTTTTTCAAAATGATGATGTAAAGGGGCCATTTTAAATATTTTTTTATGAAATTTTCTAATAGCAATAATTTGAATTAGACTAGATAAAGTTTCAATAACAAAGACACCACCAACAACAGCAAGTGATAACTCATGACGAGTAAGAATAGCAATAGCTGCAAGAGAACCACCTAATGCTAGGGAACCGGTATCACCCATAAATACTTTAGCAGGATGAGTATTAAATACTAAGAAACCAAGAAGAGCACCAATTAAAACAAAACAGAAAATGGCGATTTCTTGATAACCGGCAAGCCAAGTAGTATTCCAAGCAATAAGACCATAAGCTAAAAAGGCAATGGCTGATAAACCACCGGCTAAACCATCTAAGCCATCAGTGATATTAACGGCATTGGAAGAGCCAACCAGTAAAAATAAAATAAATAAGCCATAAGTCCATCCCATATAAATATATAGGTTAATAGCAGAAATTCTAATCTCGGGAACCCCGCCATTACGAATAAAGATATAGAAGAATACTAAAGCAATTACCGTCTGCATTAAAAGTTTAAACATAATACTTAAACCCTTATTATTTTTAAATACTATTTTTAAAAGGTCATCAGCAAGTCCTAAAAGAGCATAACTGACAAAAACAAATAAAACGATCATTAAGTTGGAAGTCATTTCCATGCTACCACGAAACCATAAAAGTAACAAACTAATAATGGTAGGAATAATAAAGATTAAACCACCAATTGTTGGGGTGCCATTCTTCTTTAAATGTCTTTCGCCTAGCGTTAAACTTACACTTTGACCAAAATGTAATTTTCTTAAAAGGGGTATTAAAATAACTCCCGTTATTATGGATAAAACAAAGCCCAGCATTAAAGCCATGGCTGCTTTGGCTAATATTAACATAATTTTTCACATCCTTAAAACTATTATACTATAAAATTTCGTAAACACAGTTTATAATTATAATTTATTTACACTTTACTTGTCAATTGCCTAACATTAACTTGACAGTAGAACCATCGCTGACATAGTATTCTGGTTCGGGTGATTGGTAGATAACTTTGTCGCCTTCTCCAGAGTATTCTATTTTATAATTTTTTAAAATGCTATTAGCTTCTTTTATAGTTTTTCCCACGACATTAGGTAATATACTATATTTAGTGTCAAGCCAAGTATAGGTTTTAGGGATAGTCTCTTTACTTTTACTAACATTATTTAGTTCAATATAAGAGGAAAATATTGCTTTAGCAATAGGAGCAGCCACTACTCCACCATATTGAGTTACGCCTTTGGGATTATCAACGGCAACATATAAAACGATTTCGGGATCATCAGCTGGTAAGAAACCAATAAATGATAAGATGTAATTGCCAACCATATAACGACCATTATTTACTTTCTGAGCAGTTCCCGTCTTACCACCGATACGGTAATTTTCAATATAAGCATTCCGACCAGAACCATGTGCAACAACATTTTCCAGAGCAAAACGCACTAGTTTAGAAGATTCTTCGGTGATAACTTGTCTGATAGCTTTAGGATTTACGGCGCTAATAGTTTCTTTAGATGGAGCATTTTCAACTTTTTTAACAATATAAGGTTGGTATAAAGTACCACCATTTACGGCTGCAGAAACACTTCTAACTTGTTGAATTGGGGTTACGGAAACTCCTTGTCCAAAGGCGGTGGTTGCTAATTCAACATTGCCAACTTTATCTAGATTAAATAAAATTCCAGTTGCTTCACCCGTTAAATCAATGCCGGTTTTTTCCCCAAACCCAAAGTCTTTAATATATTTAAATAATTTTTCTTTTCCTAAACGGAAGCCTAAGTTAACAAACCCAGGGTTGCAAGAGTTTTCAACTACATTTAAGAATGTTTGCGCCCCATGACCACCGGCTTTCCAGCAATGGATAGTAGCCCCATCAACATTAACACTACCAGAATCATAGAAAGTATCCGTAAATAAGTTAACTACGCCTTCATTTATGGCGGCACTAAGAGTGGTGATTTTCATGGTCGAACCAGGTTCGTAAGTCATCCAGATAGGAAGATTTCTACTTAATACTTCTTGCGTATAAGTTTTATAGTCATTAGGATTATAACTTGGTCGACTAGCCATCGCTAGAATTTCTCCTGTCTTGGGATTCATCGCGATAGCAAGAGCGTGCTCGGGGTCATATTTAGCAACCGCATTATCTAGTTCTCTTTCTACAGATTGTTGTAAATCTAAATCAATGGTCAAATAGACATTATTACCACTAACAGCTTCTTTATATTCTTCGGCTTTAGCTAATCTGTTACCTTTGGCATCACTATAATACTTAATTGACCCACTAGTACCGGTTAGTTCTTTATCATATTTAAGTTCTAGACCAGATAAGCCTTGATTATCAATACCAACATAACCTAAAACATGACTTAATAAATCATTATACGGATAATATCTTTTAGCTTCTTTAAGCAAATAAACCCCATCATAATTATAACTATTTATTTTATCGGCTATTTCAAAGGATAACTGGCGTCCTTCAGGATGGACTCTTTCAATTGAAGTTCTTTTACTAACATGTTTATACATTTCTTCATAAGAAACATTTAAAATTTCACTTAAAGTCTTAGCAACTTCTTCCTTATTTTTAATTTGATTGGGTACTAAATACAGAGAAGTTGTCGTGATATTACTAGCTAGAACTTTACCATTACGATCTAAGATAAGACCCCGATCAGGTGTTATCGGAAGATTACGCTGCCATAAATCATTGGCTAAACTATTTAATTTCTGATATTGGAATACTTGAATATAAAAGACTTTTAAAATAACGGCTATTAAAAGTAAAGTTACAAATAATACTACTAATCTCATTCGAAAATGTTTATCTTGATAAAACACAAAATCACCCTAATTAATAATATTATAAGGATAAGAAAAAAAGTCTTTAAAATAATGGACTTTAGTTTTCAATATGGCATTTTTTTAATTTTAAAGCTTTTTAATTTTATAATAAACTAACTATTTTAAACTATTTACTTATCAACATGTAAGTAATACTAGTTATACAATTTATTTTATAAATATTTGCTAAGTCTTATTATTTTTTAAATAAATAATAAAAGCCCAATAAAAATAATAATAGCACCACTTAAAATGATAGTTTTATAATTAATTTTACTTTCCTTTTCATTGGAATTACAAGCATTTTCAGCTTTGTCTAACTCTTCATCTTCTTTATTTTCGGTACTAATACTTTCTCTAATTATTTCTATATTATAAATTTTATCTTCTTTATCTTTAGTCGTTACTAAGATTTCATATTTATTAGAACCGGTTTCTAAATTTTTACTACCCAAACCACTAATTATAGAGTTTTTATCACCTTCGGCTAAAATGTTAACTTTATCTATTTCGTTAGCAACTTTTAAAGTATAAGTATCCTTATCTTCTTGAAAATTAAGGTTATAATTTTCAACATCTAAATTTTTTAGTTTACTAACCTTTTTAGAGTTATTAGAAGAATTAGTACTACTAACATTAGAATTATTCTTATTATTAAGAGAAGTATCAGTTCCAGTTACATTATTAATTTTATCATCTAAATAGATATAACCACTAATATTATCAGTTTTTAGATTTAAAGAATGATTTAAAACAATACCCGTATCATTGATAGCAGCATATTTTTCAGTACAAACCATTTCTTTATCAGATGCATAATAATTACAAATATTATTAGCATTACATCTACTATCTTTTTTAGGAGCACATATTTTACGAAGTTCGGTTTGACTAGCAGTTTTAACAACAATATTATCGGTATTTACTTGCCAAACTAGACCAGTATAAGTAACACCATCTTTTTTCCAGATAACAATACTATTCTTTTTAGGGGTTGTATTCGTTTTATAACCTGATTTCTTAGCTTGATTTAACCATTTATCAGGACTTCCCCAGTTAGGTAATTTTATTCCATAATTAGTATTAATGCGTTCCCAAATATACCAAGTAGAACTTATTACTTCTATATCATTTACTGTTTCTTTATTATTATAGGGGTTAGCATAAACAATAGTAATATTTATTAAAATAATAAAAGTTAAAAATTTAATATACTTCATAAAACCTCACTTATCTTATATAAAGTATAACATTAATATTTTATTAAGTAAATTTAGTTTTTCTTCCCACCCTCCACGCCCTAATTAGTATTATTCCAAAATCTATTATTTAATAATGTTTATTTATCTATACTTATTAAAGTTATTCTTGCATAACCATTACCTTTTTTAGCACAATAACTAGTCGGTGTTTCTTCACTACAAGTAGTTGATATGGTTTTAGTACTTTCCTCATTAGATTCTTCGCAATTATAACAATACATAACTTTGTTAGTTAAAAGGTGATTGCCTATATAGCCAGAACCGCCACCGCCGCCACCGGCATAATCTGAAGCACCGCCACCGTAATAGCCATTACCACCTTGACCACCACCGTCACCACCAACAGTATATCCACCTGTTCCAAATGAGCCATTATAAATGCTAGTAGTTTTGCTTCTACGGTCAACCTTAGTTGAAGTTCCGCCAAAATTTTGGCTACCCCCCTTTGCTGGCGGAGAAATGGAAACCATCGTATAATTTTCATTTACCATTAAAGTTCCTACATTGCCATCATTACCTTTAAATCCGCCTTTTGAACCGCCTGAACCTCCATGCCATTCAGAGCCACCGCCACCACCACTGACAATAATTATAGAAGATAACTCTTTTTCTAATTTTCTCAGAAACTCACTTTTAGTCAATATGTATGTCGCGCCACCGCCACCTACACCATTAGTATAGTTTTCGCCGGATTTTCCAACTTTTATATAGGCTTTTCCAGCTTTAATTAGATGTATAGTTCCTGTTGCATAACCACCATAGCCACCAGTAGAGTGATTATTTGCATTACCCCAATCACTGCCTTGGGCTCCCCATGTTTCTAGTTTATATGTCCCTGAAACCGAAGCTGTAAAAGTTTGTTCAGAACCTGTATAATCAAAATTAAATACAGTATCACCAGTATAATTTATTGGTTTACCTACTACTACTATTTTCGATTTAAA
>CAKOMC010000009.1 GCA_934096535.1 uncultured Bacilli bacterium
GGGCCTGGGGGGACTTGAACCTCCGACCTCACGCTTATCAGGCGTGCGCTCTAACCAGCTGAGCTACAAGCCCATTTCCTTGCTGACTTCTTAATTTTACTAAATATTACTTTGTTTTGCAACTGTTTTTTGCAATTTTTAGCAATTTTTTTTGTAAGCCAGCAAAAACAGCCGTTTTTATAGTTAAAATTTACTTTTTGGCAACTTTTTTTCTTTATTTAATCTACTCTATAAAAAATTATATTAATTATAGAAGTATTTATTTATAGATATAAACCAATTTTAAACAATAACAAACATCACCTAAAAAAAATTATAGCAATTGAGGTTGTATTTAAAGGTTAAATATTATATGAAACTCACATTTTTATTATGACTTCCTACTCTACTTGGCAATAAATTAGAAACTATAAACAATAAAATTATTTTTTAGCACTTGCCCTTAAGTTTTCTTCATATAATTTACTATGGATAATGATAAAATAAACACAATAAAACGAATTAATATTGAATCATTTATTTGGATAATCTATATTTTTTTAGTGTGTTTTAATCTTTATTCCAATTATTTAGAAAAATTATATTTAAGAACCAATCAAAAGTTTTATAAACAAAAGTTTAAAAAGATTAACAAAACGATCTTGACAGTTATTCTTTTTATCTATATTTATTTTGCTTATATAGCCTTTAAAGATGAAACTACTCTTACGCGTTATAAAAATACTAACCCAAAGAAAAAGAAGCTAACCGATTTAGTCTTTATAGCAGCCATCTTATTTTTAATTGGTGGCGTCATTAGTTTATATGTTGCTACTAAAGATGATGACTTTGATGAGGAATTGCCTTTAATCTAAGAACAATTACTTTTAATTTGATATTAGTTTGCATAGCGATAACTTTTGGTATTTTCTAAAGTTTTACCATTTATTGCAAATAATTTACTAACGGTTACAACTTCATAATTATTTTCTTTTAAATATGGCAAGATAAGTTCTAAAGCTTTATAAGTAGTAAGATAAGTATCATGCATTAAAATGATATTATTTTCTTCAATACTGTTGGTTAGACGATTATAAATTTTCTTTGCATCTCTTAGTTTCCAATCTAAAGTGTCATTATTCCATAAAATATAAGGACCGTAACCAAATTTGCGAATGTCATTATTGATATTACCATAAGGTGGGCGCACCAAAATTGGTGTATAACCAGTTAAATTATATACATATTTTTTACTTTTATTAATTTCATCTTCTAATTCTGACATTTTTAGTCTCGTAAAGGATTTATGAGAAAAGCCATGAATGCCTATTTCGTTACCGTTTTTAAGACTTTCTTGTAAAATTTCTTTATAATCGATATTTAATTTATTACCTAAAATAAAGAAGGTAGCATTATAATTATATTCTTTAAGTAAAGATACTATTTCTTTAGTAAAACCACTAGGTCCATCATCAAAAGTTAAAGCTACATATTTTTCCACAGTACTATCTTGTTTATTAATGGTATTATCTTCTATATTAGCTTTATTAGCATTTTCTGAATTATTTTTATTATCTGCGGCGCTTTTTTGACCGGTACCGTCATTATCATTATTATTATTATCATTATTTTGAGTGTTTGGCTTATCTTTATCATTTTCACTATTTTTATTAATACTATCAAGGTCATAATTAGTATTTTTAGCTCGGCTTTCTTGAATATTTAAAGGGATAGTTAACAAGAAAAGTCCCAAAATCAAGATTAAAATAGTATAACCTGTATTATTTTTCATAACATCACCATTTTTAGTATGGCAAGATTTTATGGTTTTATAAGTTTTTTTGAATCTATCCACTTATCAACGGGTTATTCTAAAATCTTGTTAGGTAAGAAAAAAAGAATGTTTTTAGGCATTCAACTTAGAATTAAGTTTTAAGGTACGACCATTTTTTGAAGAAGAACAAGGTTTATCTAATTGCATAACTGGTTCAATTAAAATTTTACAAAATTTATGGTCAGTTGTATAAAGATAAATAATACTGTAATCCCCGGCATTTAAATCAAGTCCCCAGATATCAGCATAATAATCTTTCAAAATATTAATTATAGTTCGGTAATCAACGACAGTCAGTTTGCGATTACTAATATTTCGCAGATAAAAACAAGTCTCGTCTTCATTGCTACTTGATAAAACAAAATCATCTGTTTTATAAACATCATTAATTAAATGAAATTTACTCTTTAAATCAAAAATAGTACTTTCAATAAAAGTTGGTCTTAATTCAATGATATCAATATTATTTTGCAAATATGAATAGACATTAGTAACATTATCAGGAACACTAAAGGAGTAATATTTCTTATTTGAACAATTACCAAGACCAAAAAAGTAAAATTTACCTGCATAATCACTTATATTAAAGCGTAGTTTTTCTTTTATAATAGCCTCTTTTAAAGAGTTAATTTTCTTACTATTATTTTCAACTTCTAGTATATATTGCATATAATCACCTAGTAAACTATATGTGATAACTAAAATTTCATGTCTTAATTTAATTCTTCAAAAGCTTTAATATTCTCATAAATATTAACAACAATATTGTATTTATTATAATCTTTAAGATAATCTTTTAGAATAATCTTGCCAGTATTGTTTTTGTGATAAGAAATTTCTTCATATTTTTTCTCTAAAGCATTACAAACAAAACGAATTGATTCCTCATCAGTAATAAATGTTTTAGTTTCAACTTGCATGATACCAAGCTTACCTACTTTTTTAAGACGCCCAAAAAGAAAGTTATCTAGGTTGCGTTTTAGTTTCGGCGTATTATAATCTTCGTATATTAAAAGTGCTAAAGCCAACTCTTTAACTGGTATCTCATAATTACTAAGAATATCTTTATATTGTAATTTGTATTTAGCATAACTACTGATAATATAATTTTTATCCTGTAAAGCATTATATGTATTCTTGCCATTTTCACAAACTTTAATAAGTTCTTCTACTAGGTTATATAAGTAAAGAAGAATTATGAACCAGATAATTGTTTTAACCATTTCAATATTAGGTAGAATACTACTAACTTTACTAAAAAGATAGTTTTCTAAAAAGACACTAAATATAATCAAAAAACTATATTTTTTTAAGAAGTAGTTGATATCAAAACTAGCTTTGTTGTCTCTTAATGTATAGTTATAGAATAATTCAATAAAAAATTCAAAAACAATAATAATAAAAATATAATTATAAGCCAGATTATGTAATTCTAGATAAGAAGCACAGATAAAGAGATAAAATATTGGAAATAACAGGCTATCTTTTTTCTTAAATTTCAAAAAATTAATAAGAAAGAAAAGAATTAATGCCATTAAAAGATAATAAAAAATTAATATTAACATCATAAATCACCTTGCTAAATATTATAAGGATATTTTCTTAAATTACAAGAAAAAAGTGTTCTTAACCAAAGAAAAAATATTGACAGTTTGAATTATCAATATTTTAATGTTTTTTATTTTAAAATTTTGTATTTTTTATATCTCCGATTTCATATTTTGTAAATAATACTTTTTTTAACTATTTACTAACTTTATGAAGTCTAATCCCAACATAATTAGGAAGTTCTTTAATATCTTTAAAAACACTAACAGATACTTTTTTATCCATAGAAGTTACTATCCAGCCTTCAATATAATGAGGAGGAATAACAGTTAAAGGAAACATATGATATTTGATACTATCAAGAATGCGTTCGTTTACCATCTGGGGAAAGTACTTTTGAGCGTTGATAGCAGCTTCCTTACCATGAACAAAACCATGTAATTCCGTAAGTTTTTTATGTTTTTTAAAATATCTGGTTAAATAAGATGGATCTAAATTATAAAGTTCTTCACTATATTGCCAAGCTTGAGGGTAAAAATCATGCAGTAAACCCGCTATGGTGGCATCATAAACATTTAAATTATAAAACTTTGCTACCAAAAACGATTTAAAGGAAACCATAATAGAATGATTCCAAACTGAAGATTCATGATGTAAAAAAAGTTTACGGCGTTGAAATTCATCGTTTAAAAGAATGGGCAGAACCAGCTGGTACCATTCATTAAAATAAGAACATTTATTTATAAAGTCTAAATCATCATAGACATTAGGATTATAATATTTAGATTTCTCTATTTTCATAATTTTTTCAACTCCTCTATTGCTTCTTTTAAGGTACCGACGCTTATAATTTTGATACTATAATTATTATCTTTAGCGACTTTTATGGCTTCTTCATAGTTTTCTTTAGGACACAAGAAGATATCGGATTTATTTTTTACGGCTCCTATCAACTTATATTTAACGCCGCCAATTTCCCCAACATTGCCATCAATATCAATGGTACCGGTTCCAATAATTTTTTTACCCTTACTAATATCTTCCCTAACTAAAGAATTATAAACACTAAGAGCCATCATAAGACCACCCGATGGTCCTGATTCATTAGATTTTATTGTAATCTCTACTTTGGGATCTGTATTTACTTCATAGACATTTGTTAAAGATACGCCAAGAAGCTTGCGCCCCTCTTTTTCATAAACCTTAGAACTAACCGAAATTAATTTATCATTTCTTAATACCTCGATATTCATTTTAGCACCAATTTCCCTAGAGTCAACTATTTTTCTAACATCTTCTAAATTATTTATATCTTTACCATCAACAGTTTTAATTTCATCAAAAAGTTTTAGTTCGGTATCATCACTATCTAAGTAAGTTATAATATGGCGAATATTTTTAATATCATATGGGGCCTCAGCCTCTTTAAAAGCTGCTATTTTCGCATTACTAACGGCTTCTTCCATACTAATTTTATCGCGTTTTTCAGATTCTTTTAATGTTTCATCATCATACTTAACTTTATCTTTACTAATAATATCCCAGTTTTTATTTAAATAACTAAGTCCAAGAAAGGCCGGACTTGCTTTAATGACACTAACATAAGCCATCCCAAAGGTTCCAGAAGTCTTATTATCGGTTGCCACTTCTAGCCTCTTACTTAAATCAATATAATCACCTGGCGTATAAATAAGATAAGGAGTATCTATAAAAAATAAGAGAAAAATAAAGACAAAAACTAATAAAATCTTGTAATTTTCTCGTATGAACCTTTTTATACTTGCATAATATTTATTAATCAAATGAATCACCTTATTTAATTATATCAAAAAAGGATATGGATATGAAAAAAAATATAACGATTATTTGCGTATCACTGGTATTAGTTTACTTACTCTTTACACATAATGTTTTAGTTGGAAGTTCAATTTTAAATTCTTGCAAACTTTTTTTGTCAAAAGTCTTTATATCTCTTTTTCCTATGTATATTATAAGCAAAATTTTAATTAATTATAACTTTCCTTATTATCTTTTTAAAGTAACTAACTCCCATTATTTATATATTTTTATTATGAGTTTACTTAGTGGCACCCCAAACAATGCCGTAATTATTAAAGATTTACTAGATAGAAAAGTAATTAGTGAAGAGGCCGCTAATACTTATATTATGTGCAATTTTTTTATTAATCCCCTATTTTTATATACTATGTTACAATGTTTTTTAAGTCAAAAGTTAACGATAGCAATTATTATCATTAGCTATTTAAGTAATATTATTATTTATAATTTTTGCAAGATTAAACCGGATTCTTCCATTGTTAAAGGAAAAGAGTTACCTTTTTGTGAAATTTTAGTTCAATCTGTTAGCAGTGCTTCCCAGATATTTCTTAATATCTTAGGAATGATTATTATATTTAATTTACTAACTCTAGTAATTCCCGATAATTTTAAGGCCTTTACGGGGATAATAGAAGTTACAAATGGCTTAGCTTTTCTTAAAATATCCGAAATTTCTACTTATTTTAAGGCACTTTTAAGTATAATTTTTATCAATTTTGGTGGTTTTTGTATTTTAATGCAAATAAAAACCGTTCTAAGTAACAGTAAAATTAAAGTAAGTAACTACTTATATGGACGCTTTTATGCCACCTTTTTAAGTAGTAGCCTTTTCTTACTAGCTACCCTATTTCATATTATCTAACTATTTTAATCAGATAATATTAATATGTTTATTTAAAGGATACTTCAAATTTTATAATTGTATAATGACTTTGTTTGCCTAAAAAACAATCACCCTTAGTTAAGGAGTATAACCTTCAACTTTAATTTTATAATTAGCATAATAATCGGTTAGGCTAGAAGATTTAGGAATAAAAAGTTTTAATTCATAAGTATCCGTGGAAGAAGCCGAAATTACTTTATCATTTAGAATGTAACAGCCATTTTCATACTGGTAATTATCTAAATTTTTAATACTAGTATTGTTAATATTTAAACGCAACTGGGCATTTTTCCTGCCACATAAAAGTAAACGATAATGACCATCTTCATTATTATTGGTAATGCCAACAATATTTCCTTTTTCTTTTAAAGTTTCAACATCAGTAAGTTTATCTAAATCTTTTTTAATAGTATCTTGCAAATCAATAATTAAACCATTGGTAGTATAAAAACTATGAATACTATTTTTATAAAGATAAGTACCAATATTAACAGCTAAAATAATTATTATTAAAACAACTATTAAGGCTTTTACAAGCTCAATTAGGATATAATTATTTAAAATTTTTTCATAAATAAATTGCATATTTTAAAAACCCTTTCTTTTTATTCTTTATTCTTTTTTTAGTTATTTATTCTTTTTAATTTTTAATTAAGCATCTATTAATTGTCCTTTAATAAATATTTTTAAGCTACAATCACGCCAATAGCATGGTCCTTAAAGGCTTCTGTAATTTTAATGTTATAAAATTTATTATGCTCTAGTTTTTGGTTAACAACAACTTTTAAATAAGTTTTCGTATGACCAGTTGAAGTTACATCATTTACTTCTTCAATTAAAACTGGAAAAATTTTACCTATTTGCTCTTGATTATAAGCATATTCTAAAGTATCAGAAAGTTCAATTAAGCGTTTAGCACGATCTTTTCTAATATTAACAGGCACTTGATTAGGCATTTTGCTAGCAACAGTTCCAGTACGCTCCGAATACGGAAATGTATGAATTTTCGTAAAGCCAACCTTTTTTACGAAATCTAGGCATTCTTGAAAATCCTCTTCGGTTTCATTAGGAAAACCAGTAATAACATCGGTTGTAATATTGATATCAGGAATACAAGTACGAATTTCCTCTATTTTAGCTAAAAATTCTTGCTTATTATATTTACGATTCATTAATTTTAAAATTTTATCACTGCCCGATTGCAAAGGAATATGCATATGATGACAAACTTTAGTATTATTTTTTAACATTGTCATAAATTTTTCATCAAGTTCGGTAACCTCAATACTAGAAATACGAATATTCTTTAAACCAGTAATTTCTGACATTGCATTAATTAAATCAGTTAAATCATGATCGGTACCACGACCATAAGAACCAGTATGAATTCCAGTTAAAACGATTTCTTGATGACCATTAGCCACTAAGGTTTTGGCCTCTTCTAAGGCTGTTTTAAAATTTTTACTCCGAATATTACCACGCATATAAGGAATTATGCAGTAAGTGCAAAAGTTATTACAGCCATCTTGAACTTTTATAAACCCTCTGGTATGAGAAGTAAATTCATCTACTTGCATATCTTCAAAACTTAAATCTCTAGTTCCGGCAAAGTAAGTATAAGGTGTTTTATTAATTAAATAATCGTTAATTAAATCAACTATTTTTGATTTACCAGTATTGCCAATTAAGATATCAATATCTAAATCTTTTAGCTCATCTTGATGATTTTCTGCAGAACAACCACAAACTACTAAAATACAATTGGGATTTTCTCTTTTAGCATGACGAATTATTTTTCGGGATTTACTATCAGCCATATTGGTTACCGAACAAGTATTGACAATAATAATATCGCTTTGTGTTTCTTCATCTTCCTGCTTTTGAAAACCAGATTTAATTAATTTTTCTTGCATTACTTCAGATTCATAAGTATTAACCTTACATCCTAAAGTTATTATTTTAAATGTCATAACTACTCCTAACTAAAATTAAAGGGTCCAATGACTATCTTTAATTTTTTTCAATCAATGTAGCAGTATTCTATCCTACCCTTACTTATAAAGTCAATCATTTTAAGTTACTTTATAAATTTTTTAATGAATCTGCTAATTTTCATAACTAAGGTAATTATAAGTAATATAATTAGCAATTGCAATATTATTCTTTTAATAAATATATTCTGAATAAATTAAAAAAATTAGGAAGTAAACCTAATTAATATTTAATAAGTATAGCAAAGGTGAAATTTGAAGTAAACGAAAAGATATTATAACTCTTAATTCTACCAAATTTTTAAATTATAATATCTTCTTTTTTTCTTTATAATCAAACATTATTTATGTGATTTTGTATAACTAGGAACTAGTCTTAAAGTTTTATTTTTAGTCTTATCATATTCTAAAGTTGGCAAGGTTTCACTATTTTCATAGGCTTTTTGATAAGAATTTAAATAATTATCAAATTTTTTTAATTCAGATAATTCTGCATTGCTAATTAACTTGTGAAAACTTGTTTGTTCTAAATCATTATTATTAGTTACAATTTCCAATCGTGGACGCCCTAATTCTTTATTTTTAGTCATAATATCAGCTATAACATCTTCTTTTTGACTTTCATATTTACAATGCCATTTTTCTTCAATTTTTTTAGCTTTTAAAGTAGCATAGCGGTCTATCATGGCAGATGCTATAAATACAGCTGTCCAAGAAAAACAGGCAACACTAAGAATTAATGACGGCTGAAAGTATACATTAAATAATCCTATTAAGGTGTATAATGCTGCAAGAGCTAAGCCTAATTTAACGCTTTCTTTCTTTCTTGTTTGGCATTCTATAACCCCTTCGATTTTTCTTGATAAGTAATAATTATTATTTTCTTTAATCTTATTTTGCTTAGCAAGTTTTTTTGATTTAGGAGTTAGGGCAAGAGTGATACGGTCCCAACCACTCCAAAATTTTTTATCAAACCCAATAAATTTTTTTACTCCTAATTTTTCATAAAATTTCATTTCTATTTCTTCTCGTTTTTTCATGATAATCCTCTTTCTGGTTTAATATTCTACAAGAAACAATATATTTAATCAATACCATTTTGACTATTTTCTATAACTTTTCTAGAATACTTACACCCACAGAAATTTTGACGATATAAATTATATTCTTTAGATAATTCAATACTTCTTTTATACCCATTTTGTTTCTTAAAATCACTTGGCAGATAAGAAATATCATACTTTTTACTTAGAGCATAGCCAATTTTATTAAGTACTTGGCTATCTTTTAAAGGACTTAAGGTCAAAGTAGTAGCAAAATAATCGTATCCTAATTCTTTCGCTTTTTTAGCCGTATATTCCATTCTAAGATTATAACATTTTAAACATCTTTTGCCTCTTTCTGGTTCTTCTTCTAAACCAGTAGCAATACTTAAAAATAAATCATTATCATAATCACAATCAATTATATCTAATTTATGAATATTAGGATATTCTTTAATAAATCTTATTTCTTCCTTTTTTCGTTTTAGATATTCTTCGTATGGTTCAATATTAGGATTGTAATAAAGAATAGTTATATCAAAAAAGTTAGTTAATCTTTCTATACAAGCACTACTACAAGGAGCACAACAAGAATGCAATAAAAGCTTTTTGGGTTCTGATATAGTATCAATAATTTTAGTCATTTCTTTATCATAGTTCATTTTGGGTTTCACTACTACCACTATCTTTCTTTTGAAATACGACATTACTGGTTCCTGAATCAAAATTAAATGTTCCTACCACCCCAGCTCCATAAGTATCAATGGCTTTACTGACAACCGCTAAGTAATTATTGAATTTATCAATATTAATCGTATTAATGTAAGCTATGTTACCATCATTCATATAAAAAGTAAATCTTTTATCATCAATTGTTTTACCTTCAGTACTTATGGTTGGTGAATATTCAATCTCACTTATCATATTTAAAATATTATTATCTAGTTTTTTTAAAGCTTTTACTAATAATTCTAATGTTTCCTTACTTAGACTTGTCTTTAAAGTTGGCATGGTCGTTTTGTTAGTTTTAACATTTTCATAAATATTATTTTCACTGGTAATAATTTTATTAGTATTTTCAAAATACATAAGGGGCATTTCTTCGGTAACTGTAATTTTTATCGTTCCATTTAAGCACTTAGTTATTTTTACTTTAGCAATTAAAGGAATAGCGCTTATTTCATTTTCCATATTCTTCTTTTTGATATCTTTATAATAAGGATAATCTCTAAGATTAGTTTTTCTAATAATTGTCGCATCAGATACCAGAGAAGTTCCCGTTATTAAGACATTACTAACTTTTAAATTTAATAAATATGTAATGAAGATGGCTCCTATAGCTAGAAAAACAAGAAGGCCAAAGAAGCGTTTTTTATTTAATTTTCTTTTAGTTTTCTTTTGCATTACTATCCCACTTTACTATTTCTTGTTCAGTTACTAAGTCGATACTATAATTTTCTTTAATTGTTTTTTTGATTAATTCTATTAGACTGATAACATCTTTAGCAGTAGCATTTCCATTATTTACAATGAAATTAGCATGTTTGGGTGATATCAAGGCTCCACCGATACTTTTATTTTTTAAACCGACATCCTCAATAAGTTTACCCGATGGCATTTCTTTTGAGGGATTTCTAAAAACAGAACCAGCTGAGGGATAAGTTAGGGGTTGACTAGCCAGACGGCGTTTTAAACGGTCATTAATAAGTTCTTGGGATTGTTTACTATCACCTTTAATTAATTTTAAATGGGCCGCTACAATAATATATTGGCGTTTACCTTGAAAAAAAGTCTGGCGATAATCATGAAAGACTTTATCTACTTTGATATGTTCAATTTTACCATTATGAAGAGCAATTATTTCTTTTAAATAATGGTAAATGTCATCATTGTAAGCACCACAGTTACCATATATGCCACCCCCTAAAGTTCCGGGGATACCACTAGCCCATTCAAGACCTTGAAGATTATTTTTAACCGCAAATTTAACTAGTTTAGGCATCATTATACCACTATAAGCTATGATATCGGTATCACTTACTAATTCGACCCCATTTAAGTTTTTCATATTAATAACAATACCATTAAAAGTGCCATCTAATATAACATTAGAGCCATTACCTAACACAAAATATTTGATATCTTTATGTAAGCAGTAATTTATTACTTCTTGCAATTCTTTAACACTTTTTGGTAAGACCATATATTTACAAAAAGCTTCCAAACGATAGGTATTGTATTCTTTTAAGTTAACATTTTCTAATATCTCACATTTTAAATTCATTTTTTTATCAGTTCCTTAATTGCATTATAAATTATTTTGGTACTATCAAGCGTACTAATTTTACTTAAATTATTTTTTATTATATTTTGTCTTTCTTTATTATATAGGAGATCTTCAACGGTTTTAGTAATGTTTGCTGTTGATAAATCTTTTTCTTCTAACATCACTGCTTGATTTTCTTTACTTAAAGCAAGAGCATTAAAATATTGATGGTTATTAGCAACATATGGACTAGGAATAAAAATAGTTGGCACTTTAAGACTAATAACTTCGGCAATAGTTGAAGCCCCAGCACGAGCTACTAAAATATCAGTTGCTTTTAAAAGACCAGAAAGATTATCTAGATAAGGTAAAACTAAAACATTTTTTGGATATTTTTGCTTATTAAATTCTTCAAACAAACTCTTGCCTGTAATATAGACTACTTGATAATTTTTGGAAGAAAAAGTTTTTAAGTAACCTTGCATAGCATTATTAACGGTCTCGGAACCCAATGAGCCACAGACAACAACAACTAACGGTTTGGCCTCATCTAACCCAAGGCTAGATTTAGTAATTTTAGGAGTATTTAGAGCTCTAATTCCTGTAGGATTACCTGTATATAAGACATTTCTATCAGGAAAATACTTAGCACTTTCTTTAAAAGAAACGCCAATAATATCAGCATATTTACTAATCATCTTATTAGTTTTCCCTGGGATAGCATTTTGTTCATGAATAAATGTTTTAATATGCATTTTATGAGCAACACTTAAAACAGGATAAGTTACATACCCGCCTATTCCTAAAACAACATCAGGTTTAAATTCTAAAATTTTTTGCTTAATTTCTTTTTTAGCCTTTAAAATCAAAAAAACATCTTTAATATCTTTAAAAATATTTTTAGATAAGCCATATATCTCTATTCCGTAATAAGGAATATTATTCTTAGGAACTATATCTTTTTCCATTCTATTTTTAGTCCCTATATATAAAACTTCTAAATTTTTATCGTATTTTTTAAATCCTTCAATAATGGCTAAAGCTGGATAGATATGTCCACCTGTCCCCCCTGCACTTATAAGTATTTTCATGAAATCACCACTCTTAGTACATTATACTACACTTTAAAGTTTTTAAGAAGTAATTACATCAAGTTTATTAGCATTTGACATTTTTTATAATTTCTTCTTCTTTTAATTTAAACTTTTTTATTATTTTAAATTTAATGAGATTTAAAGAAAGAATAACTCCAAGAGTATAAACTCTAAAAGTTATTCTATTATTTAAAAAATTTATATTTACATATATTTAACCAGCATTATTAATTAAAGAATTATCATTATCATTTAAAGTAGTATCATTAGAATTAGCATTATTATTAGTATTATTACTTTCTAAATTACTAGAACTATTTGCATTACTATAATCGCTACTAGCATTACTACCGTTATTTTCAGTTGAACCATCGGTATTATTAGAATTATTATCAATGTTTTCAGAATTATCTTGGTTAGTATTAGTGTTAGTATCACTGGTACTATCATCCTGCATATTAGTTATATCTTCTATGGTCCCGCTATAATAAACTCGCGTGTTTTTAAAATCATTAATTGAAATGTCTATATAATCAGTTTCTTCTAAAACAGAAATGTCATCAGGACTACTTATCGTAATAGTTGAAGATAAAATACGGTTAGAGGCACTATCATAAATATATAATGTATTATCACTTACCCCTAAAACGATATCTTTATAAAAGAAAACTTTGTCAAAATTTTTATTCATTAGAGATTCATTTTGAAAATTAACTAGGTAATATTTATTACTTGTTTCATTATATAACGCAACAGCATAATCACTATAATCATAAATAGGATTTTCAAATTCACTGGTTAGGGCGGTATTTTCAGTATTTATTAATTGCCATTTATTATTTTTTAAGACAGCAAATTTAGATGAGTCTAGTTTGCCATCAACTAGATGTCCAGCAGCTCCAATAAAATCATATTCATCTTCGATAGCTTTTTGAGCTAGTTGGTTAATACGAAATAAAGTATATTTTCCATTATCCATTATGCCAATATAATAATCTCCATTAAAACCAATACCATAGTTATTTAGTCCTGTTACCTCTAACTTGTTATTGTTTGCCGTACTATACATAATAGTTTTAGGATACTCGGTATTATTATTAACATTAAAAGTAAGAGGCGTATCCATTAAAAAGACATACCCTTTACTAAAGGTTATAAAGTTATTTGTACCTTTATAATAATTTAGAGCATATTTACTATCATTTACATAATTATAAGCATAATTACAATAGCCCTCTTTATTTGTACAAGTATAACAACCCCCATCCGTTAGTTTAATATCACAAGCTAAAGGAGCATTAGGTGGATAAAGAATACGACCATAAGTACTAATTACCGCCAGTGGTAAGGCTATAACGGTTAAAATTATAGCCATAACAAGAGTCATTTTATTATTCTTGGGTTTCATTATTATTATCCTTTATTGTTGAGTTACTAGAATCAGTCCCATCTTCCAGAGGTTTATCACTATTTTTCTTGGGTAAAGTATAAGTGTAACTATTAAGTTTAGTACCATCTTCTTTCATAATATTTAAAACAACATTATTACCACTGATACTAGCACTTACCATATTATAAAGAGTATAAATATCTCCAGTAGTCTCTAATTTAATCTCTTCATTATTAATTACCGTATTATCATAAGTCATGACATAAACCTTATTATCATCATCAATAGCAAGATATAAACTTTCTCCTACTAACTTTATTACTTTATAAGATTTATTAGTAATTTTCTTAGGATTATCACTGCCACCATCACTATAGATATCAAATCTTTCATTATTTTTAACAACAAAGTATTTACCACTGAAATCATAAATTTTAGAATCTAAAGTAATACTTGAAGAATCGTTATTAAATAGAATTTGGTATTTATTATCCTTTGCTACTTCAATATAATCACCAATGCGTTCCATACGATCATAAACAAAATCATAAGTCTTAGTAATACCATTATTATTAAGATTAATTACGCCAAACTTATCGCTCTTATTTTTTACAATAATATTATCAAGACTAGGAGCAAAAGTAAATTCGGGATAGGCAAGTTTACTTGAAACGCGTTTATAAGTAGCAAGAGTTTGTTTTTTAAAAAGGTCATAGACTTTTACTTCTCCATCAAAGGAATTAATATCATCAGTTATAAAGACATAACGATTATCAATGATTGGTAGGATTTCATTAGTTAAACCATTATCATGATTTTTAAAGTTTTCACTAAAAGAATAATTATGAGCCACTGTACACAATTTAAAGTCTTCGCTCTCATTAAAATTATCTTTATTAGTGCAAACATAACTTCCTAAAAGGTTAGTTTTTTCTTCATCACTATAGAAGTATAAAATACCGTCAAAGCTACTATAATATTTTTGTTTAGTTGAAGCCTTACCATCGTTAAGATTTAAGCCTTTCTCTGAAACATCATTATTATTTTTTAAGAAAACAGTTAAAGTATTATTATTAACATTAATTTTATAAGCATAACTACTACTTTTTAAAACCCCATCTTTATCATAAGTATTAAGCCCACTATAAGCTTCGTTATAAAGACTATAACCAACTTCGTTATATTTATTTTTTTCATAATCACGAATGTATAGGGAACCATCATTTACTAAAGCAACATAAGTATTATTAATAATGCTTATATAGTTATAACCAGTAAAAATATCTTTATTTTCATAGTCAGTTAAATCATAAGAGTTACCATTTTTTACTACCAGATGAGCCTCATCATAGTCATAGATAGGACGAGTTATCGCTTTAGTTAGAGCCTTGTCGTTAAGATTTATTAAGTAATATTTACTTCCCTTTTTAGCAATTAAGGTATTATCTTTTTTTTCTAAAGAAGTTAAATTATCATAAGTATAATTAATAACTGTATCGATGGTATTACTAGTTATTTTAACTAAGCCAAACTTTCCTTCTTCATTTTGTAAAATAGCATAATCAGATCCTAGTGTTTCATAGTATTTAATTTTTTTATAAGTACCAATAGTCTTATTTTCTAAAATATCATAAAGTTTAATTGTATCTTTATCACCATCATTAACGAAAGTAAAACGATTATGGAAAATTTCACTACGAATTTGAACATTAGTATTATCTTCATAGATATTTTTAATTACATTGACATCATCTAAATCATTAGAAGTATAAGCCATATAGCACTGTTCTTCTTCTTTATTCTCACATTCATAAGTGCCAATTTCAGTTTTTTGGTCATTTAGAAAAACTAAAGTTCCATCTTGATATTTGTAGTTACCTTTATCGACAACGATAGTTTCGGTTGGTTCTTGTTCTGGTTCTTCGACTTTTTTAGGAAGTAAAAGATAAACAATTAAACAGATAAGAAGCAAAGCGATTATAGAAGCAATAACTATGATAGTAATTTTTTGCTTTTTTGTTAAAGGCTTTTTGACTTTTTTACCCTTTAAATTTTTAGAATCAGTCTTAGAATTTTCTAAAGACACCGCTTCCTCTTGCAAATTGGTATTCGAATCTTTAGTATCAGTAGTACCCATATCATTACTAGATTTTTCTTGTAAAAGCGTGGCATCTTCACTATCTAAATTACTTTCTAAAAAGGAAAGACCATTAGTATCTTCTAAATTCAAATTAGCAAAAATGTCTTCATCAGAAAAGTCTCTAGCAACATTAGAATTAGCTTCTTCTTTTACTTTAACATTATCACTAGAACTAGCGAAAAAATCATCACTAGTAAACTCGCTTTTATCATCGTCAAAAAAAGAATCAGCGTTATTTACATCAAGACTTTTAGTATCTAGTCCGCTTAAATCATCAAGACTACGCGTATTTACATTATTTTTATCGTTATTCATAAAATTACACCTCTTATTTTACATTTTAATTTTAGCATTTTTGTTTAAGCTTAGCAACTTTTATTTTTGTTGCCTAAAATGAAACGGGCTATAAAAATTATTTTTAATGCCATTTAGAATTTTCAAAGTGATAAATAAAACGAATAGATAAGTTATTCTAAGACTTTAACATTTTATCATCAACAATATAAAAAACATCATTTGCGTAAGGAAAGTCAGGTTTTATAATGCCATAACTAAAAACTTCTAATTTTCGATTATGAAAATAATCAATCAGATTAAGAGTAAGTGTGCTATCAAGAAGAACAATAAAGTCATATTTTTGATAGGAAATTTCTGAATTAAAAAGATAATTTAGAATACCACATTTATAAAATGGTTTAAGTTCTAAAAGTTTTTTTATAGGTTTGCTAAAAAAACTCATAACATAAAGATTTTGGGTTTTAAATTTTTCTAATAAGGAATTTAGTTTAAAAATATCTATATCTTTTTCTTTAATCTCTATTAGAATTATTTTATCCGTTGGTAATTTTAAAACATCTTCTAACAAAGGTATATCTTTATTTAAGTTTTGATAGTTAGTTTTACTTATTAGATTACCGTCACTAAAAAAATCATGAACAACAACGAATTTTTTATCTTTTGTGGTCCGGATATCTAATTCGAAACCTTGATAGTTATTATCATAAATAGCATTTTGAAAAGCAGAAATTGTATTTTCATTAACATTACTAGTTACTTTGCCGCGATGCGCAATAAACATTTTTATCACCTAGAAAATAGTACGCCAAGGCAACTAAATTTATTCTTACTTTTTCATTGATAACTTATTTATAATTAAGTTTAATTATTTTTATAAATAAAAATAGTATTATCATTAAATTATTTTAATGACAATACTATCCATTATATAAATATATTTTTCCGGGATTTTTAAATAATCATTTTCTAAAACCAAAAAACCTTCTTTAATAAGATTATTGACATTAGGATAAGCCTCTTGCAATGAAATATTATATTTCTTATTAAAATTATAAAGACTTATGCCTTTTAAAAGCCGCAACCCCAGCATTATTTCATTATCCATTTCTTCTTGTCTACTTAAAAGATTTTGATGAAGACAAAATTTTCCTTTAATGTAACTAGTTATACTTCTAGTATTTTCATAGCGAATATTTCCTAGATAACCATGAGCCCCGCAGCCAAACCCATAATACTCATTATTTAACCAGTAAGTGGTATTATGAACTGATTCAAAGCCCGTCTTAGCAAAGTTTGATACTTCGTAATGATTGTAACCATGTTTTTTTAACACTTTAATAATGTAAGCATACATTTTCGCATCTGTTTCTTCTTTAATATTTTTAACGCCCTGATTATAAAGAATAGTGTTTTTTTCTAAAATAAGGGAATAAGTGCTGATGTGTTCAGGATTTAATTTTAAAAGTTTATGAATATCCCTACTTAAAGTAAACATTGTTTCTTTAGGCATCGCATAAATTAAATCAAGATTAATATTAGCAAATCCAACAGAACGCATTAATGCCATTTTTTTCTGACAATCTTTAAAGTCAGCATGACGATTCATGGTCTTAAGAATTTTCTTATTAAAAGATTCAATCCCAATACTTAGACGATTAACACCATTAGTTTTTAAAATTTCTAAAAGCTCTAAAGTGATATCTTCAATATTACATTCAAAAGTAAATTCACATTTACGACTTTTTTGAAAAATATTAGTAATGCTAAATAGCTTTTTTAACTCAGCTGGATTTAGAGAAGATGGTGTTCCCCCACCGATGTAAATTGTATCTAAAATTTCATTGTTATACTGACTAAGTATTTCTTTTTCTAAATTTTGTAAATATTTGGTCGCAAATTTTTCATTATAAAAAACTTTACAGAAATCACAATAAGTACATATCGTTTTACAAAAAGGAATATGGATATAAACAGAATGCATAACTCACCTCGTATTAAATTATTATAATTTTATTTAAGAATATTTTAATTTATCTATTAATTATTAATATGTTGATGAATTTGGGGTGCTTCATCATCTAAAGCTTTAAAAATATAACCTTGATTTTTAGCATATAAAATCATATTTTCCAGGCTATTTGCGGTATATGATTTAATATCATGAAGTAATACGACATTAATTTTATTATAAGAGATAGTATTTTTAAAGTATTTTAAAACACAAGCGTTTTTATCAGTAACTTTTCTACTAGCACAAGCCCCAGCATCCTCAACTAAACTATTCCAATCATAATAACGATATCCTGCTTCTGTAACTTTTTGGGCAAGAAGAGTCATAATACCTTTAGAGCGACTTCTAGATATAGTATTAGAACTACCACCAGGGAATCTAATATACTTAGCTCTTGTCCCGGTAATTCTTGTAACTCGTTCTTGAACTTTATTTAAATCATCAAAATAAGTATCAACTGATTTATAAATATCATAATTATGAGAAGCTGTATGTAAACCCACGGTATGACCTTCATTAAATTCTCTTAGAATGTCATCATCTGATCCTCCATTAGTTACAAAGAAAGTAGCTTTAATATCATATTTTTTTAAAATATCAAGAATTTGATTAGTATAAGCCCCTGGTCCATCATCAAAAGTCAAATAAATAACACCTTTAGTATCACTATCACTTACTACATAAACAGTTCTTTTAACAACCGTTTCGTTTTTATTATCACTAACTTTATAAGTAACTGTATAAGTACCAGTCTTAGTATTATCGATATTGTTTGTAACCTCAACTTTATCTGTAATATCCCCAAGACAATTATCTGTGGCCTTATAACCCGCTTCTTCATAAGTAGTATTTAATGGTAAATAAATTTCTTTATTACCCACTAATTTAATCTCTGGAGCAGCATCATCTTCTATAATAACTCTACGACCAATAGATGTTTCATTACCATAAGAATCAGTTACTTTATAATAGACATAATCATTAGTCTTTGTAACAATAACTTTATTGGTTATATCTCCATCAATATTATCTTTAGCTTCATACCCTTCTTCTTTATAATCCTCTATCTTACAAAGTTTTACTTCATTATCCCCTTTTAAAGTAATAACTGGACTTTCTTTATCAACAACTTTAATTTTCATTTCTTTAGTTGTTTTAAAGGGACCATTATGAATGGTAAAATCTGCTTTATAAGTGCCAAATTCTTTTTTTATATTATTAGAAACAACAACTTTATTGGTTATATCTTTACCAAACAATGTAGCTTTATAATTATCATAAAAGAAATCATCATTTATATCCATCGTTATTTCCTTATCTTTTATTTCTAATTTTGGATAACTTAATAAACATACTAATATTAAAATTAAAGTAATAAATGTATATCCTAAAAATCTCTTTGTTAATTTTGATAATTTTCTTCTCTTTTTAACTAATCTCATAATACATACCCTCTAACACCAATAATCATATCACGAAAAATTTAAGAAAGATACTAAAAAAAGTCATTTGACAGTGGCTTGTCATAATAATAATTATAATTTATAAGATTTAAGATTAATATTTAAAAAGTCAGTCAAAAAAACTAGTAATTGCAAGAAAAAATCTCTAATTACTAGCCTTTTATTTTACAATTAATTTTAAATCACTCATAACAATACTATTTTCTAAGTATTTATTATCATTAGTAAAAATAGTTAAACAAATTTCTTTTATTTCTTCTCTATTACCTTTTAATTTATTTAAAGATATTTTTATTTTAGTAAAATTTTCATTTAATGTATATTTAGATTGATAAGCCAATAATTTATTGACGCCATATTTAATTTCAATAACTATTATAGCTTCTTTTATACTTTTTAAATTCCATTCTAAATAAGATTTATCATCATATTTATTTAGATTTAAATTATCAAAAGAATAATAAGCCATTAAGAATGTATCATTACTATTAATCTGGTAAGTTAAAACTTTATTATTTAACTCTAATTTATTATTGTTAGCTATAAGATTTATATCTTTAGTATTAAAGATAACTGGATTATTTAGTTTAGCCAAAGTAAGGCCAATTATATTACCTGCTGTTATAGGAATTAATTTTATACTTTCTTGCCCAGTTTTCATATCAACAAATGACATACTAGCATAAACTTGATATTCATTATTTTTTAAAATATTTTTAACTGTTTGATACCAGAATGTATCATCAAGTGAGACTTCAAATGACCATGATGACTTTTTCATGATAATGGGGGCGTCATATTCTCTAGTAATATTTTGATTTTGCTTAGCCTTGGCATTATATAAGAAAAATTTAATATTAACATTACAAATATCGCGACCTTTATTAATTATTGTAAACATAAGTTCATTATCTTTATAATTAATATCTTCATCTAAAATGACATCATCTAATCGCCAAAATAAATTAATGGTTAAATAAGTTGACATGAGCGCTAAAGAAACAATACCTATCATAGCTAAAAAGTTTTGTAAAAAGGTTTCATCTTCTAGTGGCCCGTACCCGATTGTATAAAGAAAATAATTAAATGCTTGACTAAGGATACCACTAAGCACAATTTTAGAATTTAAAAAATCAACAAGACTAATACCTAAACATAAGATGAATATTGATAGGCAAAAGACTATAATGGTAATAATGATTTTTTTTAACTTGGTACTTAGTAAGTCAGGTTTTCTTTTTTTCATCTTATTTATCCTGAGAAAGAATACTTAAGAAAGCTTCTTGAGGTATCTCAACGGATCCTACCATTTTCATTCTTTTTTTACCTTCTTTTTGCTTTTCTAAAAGTTTGCGCTTACGAGAAATATCCCCGCCGTAGCACTTAGCCAAAACATCTTTACGCATGGCAGAAATATTTTCACGAGCAATGACTTTAGAACCTATACTAGCTTGGATTGGGACTTGAAATAATTGTTTAGGAATAACATCTTTTAATTTAGAAACAATTTGTTTACCTCGATTGTAAGCAAAGTCTTTATGAACAATAACTGATAAGGCATCAACAACTTCTTTATTTAACATGATATCCATTTTAACTAAATCACTGGCTTTATAACCAATAAGTTCATAATCAAAGGAGGCATAACCCGAAGTAGCACTTTTTAGCTTATCAAAGAAATCATAAACAATCTCAGCTAGAGGTATTTCATAATGGATATTAACACGCGTCGGGTCAATATAATCCATACTTAAATAATTACCCCTTTTATCTTGACACAATTCCATGATGGCACCGACATATTCACTTGGCACAAAAATATTAGTTTTAATATATGGTTCTTTAATTTCTTTAATTACCTGACGATCAGGCATTTTATTAGGCGAATCAACCATAATTACTTCGCTATTTGTTAGGGTTACTTCATAAACTACTGATGGTGAAGTAGCAATACAATCAATATTAAATTCACGGGTAATGCGCTCAATAATGATGTCCATATGTAAAAGACCAAGAAATCCGCAACGAAAACCAAAACCTAAAGCATCAGAAGTTTCTGGTTCAAATATTAATGACGCATCAGATAATTTTAATTTTTCTAAAGCCTCTCTTAAAGCCGGAAACTTACTAGAATCGATTGGGAAAAGTCCTGAATAAACCATGGGTTTCATTGGTTTATAACCGGGAAGTGGTACCTGGGCCGGATCATCTTCTAAAGTAATAGTATCACCAACTTCAACTGTGGAAATATCCTTAATGGCGGCGACTACCCACCCTACTTCGCCTGATACTAACATATCTTTTTTGACTTCTTTAGGATTATTAATACCCAGTTCAACTATCTCATAGGTATGAGCTGAGGCCATCATTTTAATCTTATCTTTAACCTTTAAAGTACCATCAACAATTCTAACATGAACAACAACCCCACGATAAGCATCAAAAGCACTATCAAAGATTAAAGCTCTTGTTTTTTTAGAATTATCCGCTACAGGAGCAGGAATTCTTTCAACAATAGCATCTAAAAGTTTATCCACCCCTACTCCAGTTTTCCCGGAACAAAGAATAATTTCTTCTTCTTTAAATCCTAAAACATCACATAATTCTTTCGTGACTTTAGGAATATCGGCATTAGGTAAATCGATTTTATTAATAACAGGAATGATTTTTAGGTCACATTCCATAGCTAGATATAAATTAGCAAGGGTTTGGGCTTCGATTCCTTGAGCAGCATCAACTACTAGAATAGCCCCTTCACAAGCAGCAAGACTCCTGGATACTTCATAAGAAAAATCGACATGACCTGGGGTATCAATTAAATGAAAAGTATAATCCTCATCATGATATTTATAATTTAATTGAACCGCATTAAGTTTAATTGTAATACCCCTTTCACGCTCTAAATCCATACTATCAAGTAATTGGTCTTTCATTTGTCTTTTATCAACAGCGCCCGTCATTTCTAAAATACGATCGGCTAAAGTTGACTTGCCATGATCAATATGGGCAATAATTGAAAAATTTCTAATATTTTGTTGTTTCATAAAATTCACATCCAAGTAGTATTTTAACAAATTTTTTATATTTGCGATAGATATTTTAGTTGTTTAAATAGATTTTTAAAACTTTTTAAAACTAAATTTCTTTATTACCTTTACTAAAGCTAAACTAATCCTTAAATCACTTTTTATATCTTGGGACTCCTTAAAAATTCTTTAATCATTTTCTGTTAAGTTTTATTTAAGTTTACTATTCATGACAATTTTTAGCTTCTTTTTAAGAAAAATATTTTCTTGTAAAAAGGATTCACACTTATCTTTCTTATTCAATTTATAATAGCAATTTTAATTTTTTTGTTATATAATCTAGTCAAGCAATAGCAATTGGTATTAACCACTTTGATGAGTCATCAAGGGAAATTTTTAATATTTTCATGTGATTATATTACTCCATGGGATTTACGCTAAATCTTATTTAGAATAATCCCCTTCCCTAATATAATATCACATCAAGTATTGCTTATTTTAGGAGGTAATATGTATGTGGGAACATTTAACTAAAAATAAAATTAATGAATTCATATTATCTCTTAATCTTATTTCTAATAATAATTTAACTGATAAAGAGAAGTTAAAGTTAATATATACAATTAGTAATAATGCCGAAAAGCACTATAAGGTGTTTAAAATTCCAAAAAGTTCTGACAACTACCGAACAATTTATGAACCGGATTATACTTTAAAAAGTATTCAAAGAAATATTTTAAATAATGTTTTGAGTGATAGAAGAACCTCTGATTTTGCTTGTGCTTACAAAAAAGGTGTTAGTTTAGTGGATAATGCAAAGCCTCATTTAAATAAAAAATATATTCTAAAACTGGATATCAAGGATTTTTTTCCTAGCATTGATTTTGTGAATGTTTATAAAAGGGCTTTTCCAAGATACATTTATCCTGAGGCGGTAGCTAGTCTTCTTACTAATTTAGTTACTTATAATAATTTTTTACCCCAAGGTGCCCCGACTTCAAGTTATATTTCTAACCTGATTTTAAGAAGTTTTGATATTAAGATAGGTAAGTTTTGTAAAGAAAATAATATTTCTTATACTAGATATTGTGATGATATGACATTCTCTGGTGATTTTAATATTTCACAGGTAATTACTCTAGTAAAAAGTGAGTTATTAAAAAACAATTTTATTTTAAATAAAAAGAAAATCAAAGTAATTTGTGCAAATAAGCCTCAAATAGTTACAGGTATTGTTTGCAATGTAAAGCTAACTGTTCCTAGGGTATATAAAAAGAAAATTAGACAAGAAATATATTATATAAATAAGTTTGGTTTAGATAGTCATTTACAATTTCAAAAATATAATATTGAGGCTCCTCTTTATATAAATAAGTTATATGGTAAAATCTTATTTGTCTTACAAATTGAAAAAAATAATCAAGAATTTTTGAAATATCGAAAAATGGTTTTAAATTTAAAAGAAAAATATAATTAATAGTTAATAAGTTTTAAAATATTAATACGGATTAAAAAATGGAAAAAACTAACTACAAATGATAATTTTTAAAAGTTTTATCATTAATAGTTAGTTTTTATTTTCAAAAAAATATTTTAGTAAATATTTCTTCATAATTAGAAACACCATAAATTGTTAGTTTATTTAAAATATCTTTAGGTATTTCTTCTAAATTCTTGGTATTACTTTTAGGAATAAAGATGGTTTTAATACCATTATTATAAGCTCCAATTAGTTTTTCTTTGATTCCCCCTACTTCTAGAACTTCCCCATTTAAGCCAATCTCCCCAGTCATGGCAATTTCTTTAGAAATAGGCTTATTTAGTAAAAGACTTAAAAGGCTGGTGGTAATACTTACTCCCGCCGAAGGACCATCTTTGGGTGTTGCCCCTTCTAAAAAATGGATATGAATATTGCGATTATCAAAATAATAATCATTAACTTTAAAGTAATCTTTATTACTTCTAATATAACTGATGGCGACTTCAATCGATTCGGTAATAACATTTCCTAAAGAGCCTGTCGTTATAATCTCCCCCTTACCATCAAATAGACAAGCCTCAATTTCCATAACAACTCCACCTAAAGGAGTATAAGCAAGAGCATTAATAATACCAGCTTTATTTATGTCTAAAGGTTTTGTTTCTTCGAACTTTTTAGCCCCCAAATATTTGGTAACCATTTCTATGGTTATATTTAACTTTAAGGTTTCATCGTCATATTCTAAAATAAGTTTACGCATTATTTGTTCTAAACATCTTTTTAAATTACGCAGACCAGCCTCATTAGTATAGGAAACAATAATCTCTTTAATGACATCATCACCAATTTTAACATCCCGACCACTTATTAGATAATTTTTAAAAATACTAGGTAATAAATATTTTTTGACAATATCAATTTTCTCTTCTAAAGTGTAACTAGAAAGTTCAATAATTTCTAAACGGTCAAACAAGGCCGGAGGTATATTTTCGATATCATTAGCTGAGGCAATAAACATAACATTGGATATATCGAAAGGCTCTTCTAAATAATTATCTGTAAATAGATAATTTTGTTCAGGATCGATTATTTCTAAAAGAGCACTAGCCGGGTCTCCATTATAATTTTTGACCATTTTATCGATTTCATCAATAAGAATTACAGGGTTTTTTACTTGACATTTTTTAATGGCTTGCATAATTTTACCCATATTACTGCCAAGATAAGTTCTACGACTTCCCATTAATTCGGTTACATCATTTAACCCCCCCACACTTAACTTATAAAACTCACGATTTAAAGCTTTGGCAATAGCAATGGAAATTGAAGTTTTCCCAACTCCAGGGGCCCCAACTAAACAAAGAATCGGACTTTTAATATTAGGGTTACGGCGTTTTAAAGCTACATACTCTAAAATACGATTTTTAACATCTTGCAAGCCATAATGACTTTTGGTCAAGTTTTTTTTAACTTTTTCTAAATCTAATTCTTCTATTCCCGTCTTATTCCAAGGTAAACTTAAAATAGTATCTAAATAGTTTTGAACAGTAGCGCGCTCGGGATGGCCTTCGGGTAAATAATCTAACTTTTTAATTTCTAGGGCTATCTTATTTTTAGTTGGCGTGCTCATAACTAAATCATCAAGCATAGTAAAATAGTCGTCTTGAACTTTTTTGCTGTCTTTATCTTCACCTAGTTCTTTTTTAATATATTTTAATTTTTCTCTTAAAATATATTCGCGTTGATTAGACTCCATCTCTTCTCTTAGTGTGTCCTCAATTTTATAGTCTAACTCACATACTTCAATTTCTACCGAAATATCATAAATCAAGTTAGTTGCCCGCTTAATTGGATCAAATTCATTCATGTAATTAACTTTTTTTTCAAAACTCAAAGGAATAAAAGTAGCAACAATATCCGTTAATTTACTTAAATCATTTATTTGGGCAATTTGCGATAGAACGCTATTGGAAATGGTATGGGAAATATTAATATAATTGGTTAAAGTTTTAATTAATTTTCTTTTTAAGGCAGTTTCGGAAACGATATCATTTTTAATATTAGTAAGACCTGAGGTTATAGCCATAATAATATTTTTATTATCTTCTAAGCGACGATACTCATCAATCTTGACACGAGTAGTGCCAATTACTGTTAAACGAACATTGCCATTTGGTAAATCAATGGTATTTTTAATAGAACCAACGACTCCAATATTGGGTAAATCGTTAATACTTGGTTCTTCCTCTAAAGTATCCCTAGGACAAACTAAAAGTAAATTACCATTATGATGCTTATTAGATACTGTTACTAAAATATCGTCTTTTCTCGTTTCTACTTTAATCTCTTGATTAGGAAGAATGATTAAGTCTTTTAGAATCATCACTGGTAGATAATTATTCATATAACCACATCCATTTATAACTAAACTCTATAGTACCAATTTAAAGGCGGTTTTACAAGGTTTTTTAGTTGATTTTTTGCTAAATTTAAGAAGAGTTTAAATCCCATAAAATTTAGTCTTAATTCTTGCTTCTATTTACTAATTTGCTTAAGGCTTAAAAATAAAATTTTATATTTAACATTTAATTATTCATTTAACCAAGTATCTACTTAGCACCCATAACTAACAAAAAACCTAAATTCTTCTTAATTAGATTCTTCTTAAGTTTTAATTAATACCCCAAAATAAAATTTAACCCTATATAAATAAGGAAAAAATTCCTATAACTTATTATTTTTTATGTATATAGATATTACCCCATTTTCTTACTACACGCAATATTTTTTAGCATTTTTTAAGCAATTTAATTATTGCAAACTTAATATTTTTTATATATTTGCAAGTTTTAATATTTATAAGTTATTTCACATAAAATTCATGGTAAATTAAAGACTTTTATGGTAAAATTTAATTATGGAGGTTAGATATTTATGAAATTAAATATTAGAGGAAAAAATTTGAGTGTTACACCTGCAATCAAGGAGTATATTGAAAAAAAATTAAGTAAATTAGACAAATACTTCAAAGATGGTGATAATACTGCTTCCAATGTTATTATCAAGACAAGAGGTAATAAAGATGTTATCGAGGTAACAATCATAAAAAAGGCAACCGTTATTAGAGCCGAAGTTATGGATAATGATTTATATACTGCTATTGACTTGGTAGTAGAAAAATTAGAAAGGCAAATAAGAAAAAACAAAGAAAAATACAATACAATAAGAGCCAAAAAGAATAAAGATTTAGAAAGTATTTTTGAAGATTTTGTCGGCGATAAAGAAGATAAAGAGCCAACTGTTGTTAAAAGAAAAACAATCGATACTTCTAAACCAATGGATATTAATGAGGCTATCTTACAAATGGAATTTGTTTCTCATGACTTCTTTATTTTTAAAGATAGTAAAACAGAACAAATATGTGTTTTATATAAAAGATGTGACGGCGACTACGGCGTTATTGAAGTTAAATAGTAAATTTAAAAGGTTATTAACCTAAATATAGATATTTTAAAAGAGTGATTTTATCTTCACTCTTTTTCATTTTTCAATTATTCTTATTTAGTTAAATTTAATTTAGGAGATTTTTCTTGACTTTCCTTTAAATATGATTCATAAGCCTCAAGCGGATTAACATTAGGAATCCCATCAAAAGTGATTGTATTCCAACTAATATGCATTTGTGGTATAAATTTAGCAACAATCTCAGTGGCATAATCTGTACAATAACTGCTAAAATAAGTAAGACAATATCTTAAACTTTCTCTTTGAATCTCGCTAGGACTACTTGCTTCTAAGATGCATACATATTTGGGCATATTTTTTACTCCTTCCATCGAAGGGGAATTTAACATAACTGTATAACCCATCATATTAAAAAAATAAGCAACATTAAAAGGACTTATTTTATTTTCAGGGACATTACCCTCATCAATATGCGTGGCAATCTCATTATCAGGATATAAAGAATTAGCAATTTCTAAAAGATAGTCCCTGTGTCTTAAAGGGCCATCAATAACACCATTGGTATAAACTTTACCCCTTTTATCTATAACAAATACTTTCGTATTAATAAACTTTTCTCTATTTCCATTTTCATCATTAAAATTTACTACTTCCATACTACTACTCACTTTCACTACAATACACTTTGATTATATAAATAAATTTTAAAAATTTCCAGACTTTATAGACAGTTTTTTTAAAATTTTTATGGGAAACTTAAAGATAATTCTATAAACCAATATAATTTTATGATATTATTAATTACGGAGATGGTATTATGCAAAAGAAAAAAAATATAATTTTAGGAGTTTTAGTATGTATCTTAGTAATTTTAGTATGTACTTTACTATTGGTAATAGGAAAGAAATATAATCCTAGTAAATCAGAGTATGAAAGCATTTTAAATATTGATTTAACCGGATTAAAAGAAAAAATTGATAATAAAGAGAAATTTGTCTTAGTAATTACGCAGACTGGTTGCTCACATTGTATGGCTTATTTACCCGTTTTAGATGAAATTGGTAAAGATTATAAATTAACTTTTTATGATATTAACATGACTAATTTATCTGATGAAGAAAAAACAGAATTTAATAAAATGGTGCGTATTAGTGGCACCCCAACAACAATTTTTTATACCGATGGTGAAGAAAAAACAACAACGAGCCGTTTAGTTGGGGAAAAAACTAAAGAAAAAATTATTAATCGTTTAAAAAGTGAGGGCTATATAAATGAGTAAAAGAATCCTAGAGTTTGGTAAGGGGTTATTGGGAATTTTTCTCTTTTTTGCTATTCAGATTGGCTTTCAAGTGATTTTTTATGATATTTTTGTTCAGAAAAATTTTCTTGTTAACAATATTCTGTTACTTATTATGGAATTTGTTTTAATGAGTATTTTAATTTTGATGAATAGAAAAAAACTTAAAAATGATTATGCTGATTTTAATGAAAATCATAAAAAGTATTTAAAATATGGCTTTAAATTATGGTTTATTGGTTTAATTATTATGATGATTAGTAATAGTATTATTGCCGGTATGACAGGAGGCCTTGCTAGTAATGAAGAAGCTAATCGCCAATTAATGTTAGAATATCCCATTTATATGGTTATTTCAACAATGATGTTGGCCCCTTTTATTGAAGAGTTAACATTCCGAGGTAATTTTAAGGAGGCATTTAAAAACAAAAAAGTTTTTATCTTATTTACAGCTTTTGTCTTTGCTAGTGTTCATGTTTTAAATGGTATTACTAGTCCCCTAGAATTACTCTACTATATTCCTTATGGTGCTTTATCAATTGCTTTTGGTAAAATTTACATGGAAACAGATAATATTTATACAACTATGGTAATTCATTCAGTCCATAATAGTTTAAGTATTATTTTATTAGTCATCGCATATTTAGCCGGTTAAAGATATTATTTAGGAATAATTATGAAAAAAGAAAATAAAAAGAAAATTGAAAAAACTAAACTTAACGAAGAAAAGTTAGATGACATTTTAGATGATAATAGAAAAATTGATGAAGAGTTTACCGATGTTGATACACGCCACTCTTTTAAAATTATTAAAAATTTATTTATTATTTTTATTTTGTTAGCTATATTTGTAAGATTTTACGGTGTATCACAAATTGTTACTAAGGAATATAGTATTATTTCCAAGGAAATTCCTAGAGGTTTTGATGGTATAAAAATAGTCCAGATAAGTGATATTCACTATGGAACAACAATTAATGAATCTAACCTTAAGAAAATGGTAAATAAAGTTAACCAACTAAAACCTGATATTATTGTTTTTACTGGTGATTTAGTTGCCAAAGGAATTAATCCTACGGATAAAATTAAAGCTGAAATAACAGTTAATTTAAGTAAACTAGAAGCCCCCATAGGCAAATATGCGATTGCCAGTAATGAGGATTTAGAAAGTGATATTTTCTCTGATTTAATTACTAATAGTGGCTTTACTCTTTTAAATAATGAGGCTAAATTAATCTATAATAATGATGATGAACCCATAGAATTAGTAGGTATTAGCAGTATCAATAGTAAAATCGAACTTACAGATAATTATAAAATAGCTTTAATCCATAAACCAGATGATTTTGATAACATAAAAAATGATAATTATAATATAGTTATGGCTGGTCATAATCATGGTGGTATTATTAGACTTCCCTTTCTAGGTGGACTTATAAATATAGAAGGCGCTAAAAAATACCATAATGATTATTATGAAATCGATAATACCAAATTATATGTTTCAAGTGGACTAGGAACTAGTAATATAAATTTCAGAATGTTTAATCAACCATCAATTAACCTATATCGCTTTTATAAAGAATAAAACTTAAAAAGACCAAGACGGTCTTTTTATTTTTCAATAATTCAAGATTTCTTACTATGGATATTTGCTTCTGTTTCAGAATAAGTGGCAATATATTGATTAATTAGTTCATGTTTTTGATTGTCAATCACATATCTAGCAAACTTACGATAATGATGCTTGCTCTCCAATAAAGCTAAAAAATAATTGATATCAAAATGGTTTATAACTTCTCTTTGTTTTGCTAAAGAAAGTGGTAAATATTTATTAGGGTGAATTTCATAATGACAAGCAGTTTCTTTGCCATTTAAAATATTTTCTTTTTCAGGATTTTTTTTATAAGCACAATAATCAACGCAATAAATATAGTCTAGGGTTAGCATGAAACCATCAAAATTATAAGGTAATTTATATTTTTCTTTAGCAATATTATATTTTTCTTCTAAATCTTTCAAACCAGCATTATCTTCATACAAAAAATTTATAAAAACAAAATAATCTTTTGATACATCTAAAATAATAGCCAATTTACTTAAAAAACAGTCATATAATTCATAATTATGCAAAGCCGAAATAACTGTTCCACCATTTAACATGCGCAATTTATTAGAAGGAATTTCCCGTTCTTCATATTGAATGTCGTGTACATCTGTATAAACTATCTCCGCAAAATATTGGGTTTGTGCCTCCATTATTAATCTACCAATATTACTTGTTTGATTAATGCCGACCTCATTTGTCAGAGGATTAGTTTGGACAGCATGATGTATTTCGTGATAAACTGTCATTTCCCTAATTGGCTCTGGCAAATCGTTTCTGATATAAATCGTTTTAGTTTCGGCATCGCAAAGTCCCTTAGTGTCACCACCATTTTCCTTATATACTCGGTGATTTTCATCATAAAATTCTATTTTACTAGCATACATTAGAGCATTATTTATTAACTTGGCAAGATTTAAATTTGGATAAATCACTTTTCTTTTTACTAAAACATAAAAATAATTGCTAAAATATGTTAATGTTGTCTCGTCTAAATAGCTAGCTTGATTTTTTATTATATCCTTAATCTCTTGATACATATTTATTAATACCACCATTCTATGACATTATTTTAATAAATGAATTGGATTTTTTGATTTTACAATTTATAAAAATAATTTTATGGATTGATTTTAGCATATAAAGCAGCAAAAGAAAAGACTATCAGCAAAGTTTTCGCCAGTAGTCTTAAAGTTATAAATTCTTTTGTTAAACGCATTCTACATAAGTATCAGATAAACATCTTAGACAGCATAAGCAACTTAAATTCATAGTGAAGAAAGAATTAGTAGCAACATAAGGATACAAACTAGTAGTATCAGGATTATCTTGTAAAACTCTAAAAGTAGCACAGTTATTTTCTACTTTTTCAACACGGAAAACTGAAGAACAAGTAACCCCTGTTGTACCACAAGTTGCAGTTACATCTTTAGTAGTAGGCATACTCCAAGCAACGGAATTACCACCAGTAGTATAAAGCATAACAGGACGAGTATTACATACTAAACAAGAAGTTCCCCCACCTAACATTGGACGGTCGCAAGTATCTAGGCATGAATCAGGACAAGCATTTTGTTGAAGAACTAAAATTACTTTTAAAATGTCAGCAATAGAGTTTGGATCTTGATTATTCTTATTACACATAACATATTCCCCTTTCTTGTATTCACTAATAATTTATGATTAATTTTTTATTATGCTACCTTGCCGCTTTTATTTTTGCGTTTAATATAGTATAATTAAATGGGTGAAGAAAAAAGAATATGAATGTATATATACAATATGCTATAATTTTAGCAGTACTTTTAATTATTGCTTTAGTCGTAATTAAATTTCATAAAAAAGATTTTGCAAAAGAAGTTAATAAATTAGTTCAATACTTAGGAGGCAAAGATAACATTATTAATGCCGAATGTTCAATGTCGCGTTTTAAAGTTATTTTAAAAGATGTTTCTAAAGTTAATAAAGATGGAATTACCTCCTTAGGAGCAACTGGTATTGTTGAGATTGATAACCAGCTAAAAATTATTTTTGGTAAAAACGCCAAAGAATTAAAAAAATGTATTGATGATTTATTGTAGGGTAATATCCTACTTTTTTTATTTTAATTTTTTTTGCTTTAATCTTAATTATTAATTAGAATAACTTTCTTTATTTAATAAGTTCAACTATCTAACTTTCTTATTTAGTAATTTCTGTAATACTTTTGATATCATCAATAGCAATTTTATGGTTATCTAAAGTAAGAATTTTATTATTTTGTTTACTTATAATACTATCTTCTAAGGTAGTATTGTTTTTTAAAGTAATAAGATAACGATGATTAAATAAATATTTGTCCTTATCATCTAAAATTTCATCTAAATTTACGGAAGTATAAGACGAACTAATAGTACTTTCTTGATTAATCTTTAATTCTTTATCAATTTTATTCACAAAAACTTTTGGTAATTTATTATTCATAAGAATTCCTCCTAAAATATTTTATGTTTTAACATAATTAAAGTTTCTTTGGCTATACTACAAATATGAAAAAGAATTTAATTATTTTAATACCCATATTTGTTTTAGAGCTTTTAAGCATTTTTTACTTAAAAAATGATTACCAAATTAAGCAGTTAATCTGGTTTGTTTTAGGACTTATTAGTTTATTTATAGTAAGTAAGTTAAAAGAAAAACATTTAAAAACTATCAGTATTCTTCTTTATATTGTAAGCATAATTCTTTTAACTGTAGTATTATTTCATCCATATACTAATGGCTCGAGAGGTTGGTTAAAACTCTACAAGATTTCCATTCAACCCTCAGAAATTACGAAAATTAGTCTTATTTTAATGGCATTATTCCTTAATAATAAAAATTTCATCAGCAAGCTTATTTTTGTTTTAATCTTTTTAATTCCCAGTATTTTAACTTTTGTCGAACCTGATACTGGAGCTGTTATTATTTATGGTATTATTTTTCTCTTTTTTCTGCCTAAATTCTTTTCAAAAAAAGAAATTACTGTTTTTCTCAGCATTTCTTTAATTTTAGTAGGCAGTCTTTTCTATCTTTATTTTTGTCAAAAAGATATTTTTATTGATATTTTTGATACAAGTATTTATTATCGTCTTGATAGAATCTCTGCTTTTAAAAATCAAGATAATATGCAAGTTAATAATGCATTAATATCGATTGGTTCGGGTAAACTTTTATACTTTCCCGAGGCTAACAACGACTTTTTCTTTGCGTATTTACTTAGCAAAAATTATTATAATTTTTATCTCATTATTATTAGTTATTTTCTTATCTGTACGCTTTTCCTTTTAATAAAAACGCCGCTCAGTAATTTATTTCTTTATATTTTATTATTTCAAGTTACCGAAAATATTGGCATGAATTTCAATCTTTTACCAGTCATCGGTATTCCTCTACCCTTTCTTAGTTATGGAGGTAGTCATACCATTACCACTTTTTTAATGTTAGGTCTAGGCTTAAAAAAATTTAGTAATAACCGTAGTACGAGTTAGAATAAGCACCATGAGGCATATTGTATGGATTACCATAAGGGTAATATGGATAAGGTTGATAAGGCTTGTATGATGGTCCATTTACATAAACTGGGCGTGGACGAGTTACTCCCACTAAAGCCCCACCAGCCAGACCTCCTAATAAAAAGGGGAAAATAAAACGATTACCATTTGCATCACGATAACTGTAATTATAGTTATAATACATAAAAAAACTCCTTTCATAATATTATATGAAAAAAGTTTATTTGGAGTTTAAAATATATTTTTTAATATTGCAAAATCTTTAATTAATTAGGTAGTTTGATTTTGTCTGATATCATTTGGTCTTTTATCGATGATAACAGTATTTACTTTAACTGGATTCGTAATACCAACACCCGTATTTGGGTGAAAATAAGAGTAACATAAGTCAACAAAATATAAACAAACTAAACTTATACAAAGAACTTTTTTAACATTTACATTCATTTTTTTATAAAGATTTTTAAGTAAAGGGCAAACCATATAAGTTAAAATACAGCCCCCAATTCCGAAGAAGATTAAGCCTTCTAAACAAATACGCCCATGAATATTTAAGAAATAGCCCGTATAATCCCACCATTTTAAACCTTTAAAAGTTTCTAAATACCAAGCCGTGCTATATTCTAAAATACCACATAATAAAAAGGCTGCAAAAAATAATTGATAAGGTTTTTGACGAAGTTTTTTTAATAAAACGATTATAAACACAGCTCCAAAGCCATAAATTGGTAACCATGGTCCCAACATTGTCCCTTTATTTACTAGTCGTTCTTCATAAATTAAGCAAAGCATAATTTCCCATAGCCAACCGACATTAGCCACATTAAAGAAAATTAAAATTAAATCCCATATATCATAATCGCAATTATAATCATATTTAAAACCTTTAACAGTTCTAATCTCTTTAATGAAATATAAATTATCAGGATAAGCACCTTTTTTATTTGGACAATCTAAATATTCATCTTTAAAAATTTTAGGATATTCACTTAATAAAGGGCGACGATATTCTAAATATATACTAGCTTTTAGCATTTCCTTAAATGGTCGGTAACAGAAAATATTAGTCAAGCCAAAAGTAAGGGGTCCCAAAATATACCAGGGAATAAAACTTAAATCAAGTAAAAACAATTCTAATTTATGTCCATCCGTCATTTTTTTAGACATAGCAAAGGCTTCCTTAGCTTTCACATTGGGATTTTCCGCCAAAATATAAGGTATCATGCTATATTCATAATGCTTAATAAAGCCTCCAATAATAGTTAAATACCAAAGGAACGATTTAAGCATTTTAATAAGCATTACTTCCCCAACATTAAAAATACTTTTAGTATAATAAACAAATAATAATTTATTAACACTAGTATCTTGATAACTATAATGTTCTAAAAAATAACGACTTTTACCAACATTTATGATAGTAGCAACAAAAACATAAAGAAGTAAGAAAGTTAAAACTGACAGAAGTAAAATTCCTGATGATGGCATTATCTTTTTAAACACAAAGTTATTAAACATGTTTACTAGGCTTAAAGCAATAGAACCTGTACCACTTAATTGATTAAAAAAACTAGCAAATATTCCATAGGTTGGCTTAAATTTAAGAATAGGATTAAAAAATTTTTTTAAATTTATTATTTCTAAAAAATAATTAACAATTCCGTAATTATCAGTACGATAACTAAAATTTAATATAGTTGAGGTAAGAAAACAAACAATAATACTATAAAACAGATGGTATTTTAATGATCTTCTACTATTTTTCTTTAATTCTTGATACTTCTTCATATTATTAATCTTGATATTTACTATCTACTCCAAAATATTCTTCTAAACTTATCCAATTGCCATTGTTATATAATTTTCTAGCTAAATCATAACCCACATAGCGCAAATGCCATGACTCATATTTATAACCAGTATAGCTATCTTTGCCTTTAGGAAATCTAATGATAAAACCATACAGATAAGCATTTTCATTAACCCATTTACCTTCATTAGTCTTAGCAAATGAGTCATTTATTGAATTTAAATCAAATGTATAACTTGTTTGATGTTCAGAATATCCAGGGCGAGCCGAATAAGTGTCAGCAGCCTTTTTACCATCTCTTTTTACATAACGATTATATATATTTTCTTGACTAACATAAGGTCGATACCCACTAGCTATATAAATATTTAACCCTAAAGCTGCAGCATCTGCTTTCATAGTAGCAAAAGATGAGTAAGCTAATTTATTAATACACTTATTACAAGTATTAGTCTTACCCTTACTATCTTCTATGGTATCAACAGGTAAATAATCACTAGGTAAGCCATAAGTTTTATTAACCATCATAATCCCATCTATATAGGTAATACCCGCAATCTCAGTTATAGTAAAACCGTTTTTAGTCTTTCCTTTTGTTATCTCTTTACCACTAACTTTAGCAATAGCTGGATATTTAGAAGATAATTTCCTATCTAGAATGCTAGTATCATCTTTTTTAGTATTATTATTCGATTTATTTTCGTTAGCACTAGAGTTATGATTACCTCCGCTATTTTGCTTAGACGAATTATTATTATTAGCAGAATTATTATCTTTAATAGAACTGTTATTAGAATTTGCCTCACTCTTTATTTCATTATTTTTTTCTTCTAAATTTTTATCTGCATTGATTTGAGAACTGTTGTTTTCTTTATTGCCGCTATCTTCCTTATTATGGTTCTCCTCATTATCTTGCTTATTTATTTTTTCTTGACTATTATTCGTGTTTTCTAAAACACTACCTTTATTATCTTTATTTAACATATATCTATTTATCTGTAAAAACAAAAAAGCCATAGTAAAAAAGATAACACTTATTATAATTAATTTTTTCTTCTTCATAGTAATCACTACCTCTAATAAATTTTATCTTTAGAATAAAAATTCTAAGACATGTAAGTTTTAAATTAATAAACTAGTTTCTTAATTTAATTATAATTAATTTTATATCTTAACTTTATCTTTAAGCAATATTTCGCGATAAAGCTACAAATTCTAATATTTCTTCTTGTTCAAAATATAATTTATAACTAGTTCTCTTACTATCGTTTAAATCAATTAAATTTAAAACCATTGTTTTCTTTTCAGGGGTATTTTTAATATAAATTTTAAAATAATTTTTAATAAATGTTATTTTTTCACTAACTTTTATTGGTTCATCATATAATTTGCGAATTATATTGCAAGCTTCAACTATTTCACCTAAGCTTAAAGATTCACGACAGCTATGATAACTAAATTCGTCATTTTCGACATAAAAATCTACCATTAGCCACGAATCATTACTAGCTAAACCCTCTTTATTTTTAGTTTTGGTTACTGCATAATTAATATTGGTATTTTTGAATTTTAATTTCATATTTCCAAGACCTCTTTCTATGACTAGTATACCATAGTTTTCGTAATTTTAAATCTTATTTTTTGTCTTGGCAAATTTAAATATCGTTTTAGGATATTTTTCGATTTAATTTTGGACTATTTTCTTCAGTTAAAAATTTATAATATTCTTCAAGAAGACCTTTATTTACATCAGTTAAAGGAATTAAATCTTTTTTTATTAGCTCTTCTATACACCAATTAAAAAAATTTTCATTATAGCCTAAAATTTTATCAAAATTATATAATTCTTTGGCTTTTTTAGTATCTAAGCCTAATTTTTGCAGCAATATTAAGATTTTTAGCGTAGCTAAATCATAATAACTGGCACTTTTTAATTCTAAGGCTTTACCAATAGCAAATGGCAAAATGATTTGATAAGACCATTCATAAAGACGAACATTCATGGTACCGGCTTCTTTATTATAAGGAAAATTTTCTTCATAATTTTTACGAATTAATTTTTTATAAGTAGTATCTAAATCTTCTAAACTGCAAATATTTGTAAAGCCAAAGACTTTTAAGGCTTCTTCTAACATATTTTATCACCAGTTATATGATATTACACAAACAATGAATTATTTGTCGAATTTTGTCGAAACTTTAGATTTTTTATTTATTTTACACAAAACTCATTTAAAAACATAGATAAAAAAAGTTTAAAAAAAAATTCTCTAAGTTGGATAACCTAAAGAATTTTTCTAAAAATTAATATATTATAATACTAAGATATATTTTTTAATTTAATTTTTTATTTATTAGCGTTATTTTAAAACGACCTCTTTATATTTATCTTCTAAACTATAAATATTAGCACAACTCATGAAAACTAAGACGGCATCATGATATTTAGTAAGAGGTGTTATATCATCATTAATTAAAAGATGCCCATTAGGTATTTTACTAACCAAGTCTTCACTAGAAATGTTTGGATAGTCTTCTTTTTTTTCACGATTGCAGTCAATTGGGGTAATATAAGTCTCATCAGCTGTACTTAGTACTTTAATAAAATCATCTTTTAAAGCTAAAGTTCGAGAATAAGTATTAGGTTTAAAGATAGCAATTATTTTTTTATCTGGATACTTAATACGCGCTGCCTCAATGGTCTTTAAAATCTCAGTTGGGTGATGAGCATAATCATCAATCATAATATTATCAGCTACTTTCGTATCTTTAAAACGGCGTTTAGGAGTTGTAAAGTTACTTAAAGTATCTTTAATCGTAGTTAAATCAACATTATATAAAAGACCAACCAAAATACTACATAAAGCATTTAAAATCATATGTTTCCCAACTAATGGCATATGAAAATGACCAAAGAAATTTCTATTATAGAAAACATCAAAGTCGCTACCTAATTCATTCATAGTAATATTAGTAGCATAGATATCATTATTAGTTTTAAAACCATAATGATAAACTTTATTAGTAGTTTTAAGTTTTTGAATGTTTCCATCATCACCACAAGCGACCACGATTTTAGCTTTATTAGCAAACTTATTAAATGTAGCAATGATATCTTCAATACCAGAGTAACATTCAGTATGCTCAAGTTCAATATTAGTTATAACTGCAAGATAAGGACTATAAGACAAGAAATGACGCTTAAATTCACATGACTCAATAACAAATAATTTATTATCTCGCCTTGCATACCCTGAACCATCACCAATAAAATAATTAACTCCTTTATCCTTTAAAACATCTGTAATCATAGTGGAAGTTGTCGTTTTGCCATGCGTTCCTGAAACGCCAATGGTTTCAAATTCTTGCGTTAATCTACCTAAAAGTTCATTATATTCAACAAACTCTAAGCCTTCATTTTTTAAAAACACTAGCTCCGGATGGCTAAGACTAAACGCCTTAGAATAAGTTACAATCATCTCTTTATCTATAGGATGTTCCTGATTATAATAAATAGGAATGTTTCTTTTTATTAAACCCTCCTCTGTAAAAGTATGATTTTTATTATCATCATAACCTGCTACAGTATGTCCTAAATCACTTAAAATTTGGGCTAAAGTTGACATCCCACTTCCTTTAATTCCCACACAAAAATATTTCATAAATACTCCTTTTTCTATTAGAAAAGATACTTGTTAAAACAAGTACCCCCCATAAATTTAACTACTCAAAAATCAAATCTTTATTAACGATATAATATTCCATTCCTGAATATACTGATAAACAAGTTGCAAGTAGAACTAACCCTTTACCAACACTTAAACCAAAGAATTCAAAAGGGATATTACTAAATAAGACTAAAGTTAAGCCAACCATCATACAAGCCGTTTTAACTTTACCTGCCATAGAGGCCGCTACCACTTTACCCTTCGCCCCACTAGCCATTTTAATAGCATCTACCACCGTATCTCTTAAAATAACAACTACTGGCACAATTACTGGCAAATTATGATTATACGCAAGAAGAATTAAGACTCCATTAACTAAAACTTTATCAGCAATAGCATCCATCATCTTCCCAAAATCTGTTACCATGTTATACTTACGAGCAATTTTACCATCTAACATATCGGTTAAAGAGGCAATTACAAACAAGACGCCAGCAATAATATAATTAAGTTTGAGAACAATTTTCCCACCTAGTAAATATTCAGGCCAATTAAAGCCGAACATATAAACAGGACAACCTAGTAACAACAAAATAATTATTGATAAAAAAATGCGTCCTAAAGTTAATTTATTGGGTAAATTCATAGTTATCTTCCTTCTACTTGGCTCGCGGTAGTTGTTACCGTACGACCAACTGTTACTTGTTTAACTGACCAAAATATAACAAGAGCAACAAGAGCAATTACTAGTAAATAAAGGATTGCAATACTTTTTTTCTTATAACGATAACTAATATCAGTATAAGGACTTGCTATTCTTGATTTAAGCAGTGCTTCTTCCTTGTTTTTTTCCATAATTTGTTTTTCGATTTCTTCAACAGGAATTTTACTGGTTTTTTCAAACATAAATTCGTTAAATTTATCGACTGTTTTGGTTGGGTCAATTCCCAAATATTTTGCGTAATCCTTAAGATAATCCTTTAAGATAAAGATATCTTTAAAGCAGCCCATATTGCCTTCTTCAATATTATAAAGAATAGCGGGCTTAATCTTCAAATCTTCACTTGCCTCTTCTAAGGATACACCATTTTCTTCTCTTGCACCTCTAAGCATCAGGCCTATTCCGTTCAAGATAATTCACTTCCTTTTTAAATTTAAAAAAATAACTTAGTAAGCCGTGTTCTGTACTAGCATGCTAGTGACAAATATTTATCTAATCTATACAAT
>CAKOMC010000010.1 GCA_934096535.1 uncultured Bacilli bacterium
TTTTAAGCGAAGCAGTAATAAGAGCCTTATAAGGCGTAAAATGAAAACCACCAGCTTAGCTGGTGGTTGATTTTTATTTTTTTTAACATTTAATTCTATTGCATCATAAATATTATAATATGCATAGTAAGTATAACTATTACTAATTCATAATGCAAAATAACTCGCTATAAACAACAGTGTAAGAGAAATACAAAGCTTTTCTTCACTGGTTATTTTAATAATTTTTCCAAATTTTAACTAAAAACAACAAAAAATCACGAGAAAGCCGCAACTTTTTATTGACTTGTTCTCCTATTTTTAGTAAACTGGTATTGTTGGTATGGAGTGGTACTCAAGAGGCTGAAGAGGCGTCCCTGCTAAGGATGTAGAGCGGGTTATCTGCTGCGAGGGTTCAAATCCCTCCCACTCCGCCATTAAAATGATACTTAACGTTAGATTAATCTCTAATGTTTTTTTGTGCCCATTTTTCTTCCTAGCCAAAAAAACTCACTCTTTAGAAAGTGGCAGGTGGGAAGTAATCATAATTTAAAACTATTTAAACCTAATATGTCCATTAAAATTAGACTCATAATCATTTATAAACTCTTTTAATAAATAATTACTCTTCCTATAACCATTTGTATTTAAAACAATATTTTCAATATCATAATCCCTAGCAATCTTAAAAACTCGAGTCTTTAAACTTGAAATATTATCCTCATTAATATTTTCATAAACATTTACAAATAAAGTATCATCACTATAAAATATATCCACAAGTATCACCTAAATTAAATATAACAAATCTCTTTAGCATTTCATATAATTTCGACAAAACTTAGCAAAATCTCTTTTTTTCTCAAGGTTTTATAGTATAATTACCTTATGGTGGTGTTATTATGAAAATATTTTTAGCTACCTTAGTTAATAGATTTATTAACTTTGGCTGCAAACTTTTTGGTAAAAATGGAACTCAATTACCTGGTTATTGGGTTTTAAAAATTTTTGGCGATGATATTGTTAGTGATGTTAAGTATCCTAAATATGTCATTGCTGTTACTGGGTCTTCTGGTAAAGGAACGACTTGTAATTTAATTAAACATATCTTAACCGATGCTGGTTTATCCGTTGCTCTAAATGAATATGGTTCTAATGGGGAAATTGGAACGACTACTTTAATTTTTAATAATTTAAAACTTAATGGAGAATTTAAAAAAGATGTCTTACTTTTAGAATGCGATGAAAGACATTTACAATATATTTTTCCAAAGAAAAAACCAACGCATTTAATTATAACGAACTTAACGCGTGATCAACCGGTAAGAAATGGAACCCCAGAGATTATTTTTAAAGAGATAAATAAGGCTCTTGATGATTCTATTCATCTTATTATCAATGGTGATGATCCTCTAGTTAGTCGTCTAAAACTTACACATAAAGGTAAAATTACGACTTATGGTATTGATAAGACTAAGCATAGTTTTAAAAATCCTGCATTAAATAATGTAGATTTTGCTTATTGTCCTAAATGCCATAAAAAGTTAGAATATTCTTATTATCATTATGGGCATCTAGGTGATTATAAATGTCCAAGATGTGATTTCTATCGTGGTACTCCCGATTACTTAGCAACTAATATTAATTTAGAAAAACAGCATATTACTATTGATGGTAATGAGATTTATATTAATAAGAATGCTTTATATACAGCTTATGCAACAACGGCTGCCTACACTTTAGCTAAAGTTTTAAATATTCGGGAAGATAAAATTTTATATGCTCTTAATACTGATAAAATTGCTTCCAAACGCGGAAAAACTTATTATATTGCCGGTCGCCCTATCATGATGTTAGAAACTAAAAATGAAAATAATTTAAGTTATTATCAAAGCTGTGAATACATTAGAGAACAAAAAGGAACCAAAACTGTTATTTTAGGTTTTGAAAATGTTTCTAGGCGGTATAAAGAAAATGACCTTTCGTGGTTATATGATGTTAACTTTGAATTATTAAATGATGAGGCAATCGATAAAATTTTCTGTATTGGACGATTTCGTTATGATGTTAAAACTAGATTAGAATATGCAGGGATTGATAAGAATAAATTAGTTTTAGTTGATGATTTAAATAACCTTCTTAATTTAGTTGAAACTAGATCAACTGGTGATATTTATACAATGGTATGTTTTGATATGACCGCTATAATTAAAGAGATGATTGAAAAATCCGAAGAAAAGGAGCAAGAGCAAAATGATTAAAATATTACATTTATATTATGACATCATGAATATGTATGGGGAGTCGGCTAATATCCGAGCCTTAGAGCATGCTTTAGATAAAGAAGAAGTAAAATATAAAATCGATTTTAAATCTTTACATGATGATATTAAAATTATGGACTATGACTTTATTTATATCGGGACAGGGCTTGATGAGTCTTACTCCTTAGTCTTAGAAGATTTAAAAAGATATAAAGAAGATTTAACTAAGTATATTGATGCTAATAAATTTATTTTAGTAACTGGTAATGCTCTCGATTTATTTAGTGATTTAAAAATTTTAAACTTTAAAAGTGTTAAAGAAGATTTTCGAATCATTGGCGAACAAGTCTATACCACTGATTTAATTAAAAATTATGTCATTGGTTTTCAAAATCGTAATACGGTTATTAAAGAATATAGTGAAACTCCCCTATTTAAAGTAACTACGGGGACGGGATTTGCTCCTAACAACAAAAACGAAGGTATTAGAAAAAATAATTTTTATGGTACTTATCTTTTAGGTCCCCTTCTAATTCGTAATCCTTATCTATTAGAATATTTTACTAAAAATTTATTAAAGATGAAAAATCTTAAATATAAGGCTATGACTCATGATACCGCTTATCAAGCTTATGAGGCTTATCTTAAAAATTTTGTTAATAAAGAAACTGAATAAATTTTAATATCTTAGAACCGACATATTAAAAAAGGTATTTTAAAAAGACTTATAGACTTTAAATCTATAGGTCTTTTTCCATACTTTCACTTGTTTTTAAAATTAAAAATTCATTTAATTATTGCTGATTCTTACTTCAATTTGTTTAACATTATTCTTCTTACTTAAAGCTAAGGCTAGTAAAACAACAAGAATAACAGTAGCCATTACAATACCACCTAAAGCTAAAATAGTATTCCAATTATATAAATAGAAACTAAATTCAATATTAGAAGTATTAGTAGCCGATAAATTCCAAGTTAAAGTCTTAGAATCATTATCTACACTACTAGCGTTATTACTGATTACTTTATAAGGTAAATTAACTTTAAAACTTAAATCCATATTGCCAGCTAGACCAGCCATATTAGAAAAATCCATTTCTGGCAAACCATAACCATCATCAAAATTATTATCTATTTTATTTTCTAAAAGAGCTACACTGGAATTATTATCATTAATATCAAAATCATTATCAAAAGAAGAATCATTATCATCTAAGCCGCTATCACTAGCATCAAACTTAATATTAGCATAATAAGTATTTTTAAATAAGCCCTTTTCTACTTTAAACATCTTTTTATCATTGGCATTATAATCATCTAATAAACCAGAAATACTATAATTTATATCATTTGCAGCACTAACCTCATCAATATTTTTAACATTTTTTAATAATTTGTAACCAGTAAATGTCTCATCACTATAGTTTTCAATAGTAAATCCTTCATCTTCAAGTTCTTTTTTATCATCATCAGATAAGATGCCCTCATCATTATCCATATAACTTAGCAATGAAGAATTAACAGCATAAATAACTGCCATATCCATACTTTTATTTTTCTTAATTTCAATATTTGTATTAAATTTTACACAGCCTGTTAATAAGAAGGCCATAATCATTAATAACACGAAACTTTTTGCTTTTTTCATAAACTTCTCACTTTCTAAATTCCAATCCCCCAATTTTATTATATATTTTCTTTAATTAGTATTTAAAAATCACCAAACTTTCATTAATATTCATTATAAATCCCCATCTATTATGAGTATACCATAGTTGAAATATTTTGAAAATAATTTATTGCATAGAAAAAAAGGTAACAATTAAATACTTTCTGTAATTAATTATTACCCTTTTAAATTATAATCTTCTTTCATTAGGACATCTTGCTCCTAAAAAATTATCTTCATATCTCGTTGGTTCTTCTAAAAGACCATTATCCTCTTCATGTGTATATAAAAGATACTCTTCTAAAGCATCGCTAATCTCTGCTTGCCCACTTTCTTCTTCAATTTTGCTTTTTTGTTCAGCTAAAACTTTAGCAATTATTCTAAGCCTTCTGGATATATAAGCATAGCATTCAAAAAGTGCCGCAGTCGAAAAATTATTAATTTCTTGCTTGCTAAAATAGCCACCATCAGTTATTCTTTTAACTGGCATTTCTTGCTGATAAGTATAAATAAAATCAACAAAATTATCTCGTAAATTATTTTCCATTATTATCCCCTTTTCTTTATTTAAATAGTAATTTTCACTTATTTTTTTATTCTTGATAGCAACTTTCCTACTTGATTTGGTTCCGTTACCCCTAAAAAATTTTCTTTATACATAGTTGGTTCTTCATCGGGACCATTATCAATTTCATAAGTATCAACTAAATATTGTTGCATAGCATCATCTATTTCTTCAGCCGTAGTTAGTTTTTCTTCATCTTGCTTCTTAGTTAAAGCGGCAATAACATTTAATCTTTCTTGAATAAAATAATAATACCTAGAAAGAACATCATCAGGCATACTAGCAACTTGATCAATATTATAATGACGACTTAATTGCCCATTTTTTAAAGGTATCTCTTGTTGGTATTTATATACGACTCTTACATATTTATCTCTATCACATTCCATCATAAAATCACCTCAAAAATTACCGTTAGGATACCATAAAATACAAGTTATTGCAAGCATCTAGTAACTAAAATAAACTACCTAAAAGATTTAAAAAATCTTTAATTCCCCCGTCCATTAATTTATCAAGACTAGTTCCTATTTTACTACCAAATCTTGATACTCCTGATGAATAATCAATATAGTCTTTTGTTAAATAATCCTTTAAATCAATTTCTTTTCCCTCTTTAACATCTTGTTCAAACTCTCGCAGTTTTTCCTCTGTAATAGTAGCTTTTCTTCCCATTTTAACATCGTAATAACCTGATTCTAAAGCAATATAAAGAGCCATAAAGATTAAGAAGAATATAAATAAAATTTTAAAGAAAGGGTTGCCTTTTTTCATAGATTAGCTCCTATATAATCATAAAGAATACCTGCTAAGATATCAATTGTATTTGATACTTCTAACATAGTATTATATTGCCCACCCAGTTCAATTAGAATGCAATTACTATTAAAATCCTGATTATAAATACCATTTACTCCTGCTCCACTTTTTTTATAAATACCTCTTGTCAAATTAGGATACTTTTTCTTAATTAGATTATTAATATCCGTTGCTACTTTTAAATTAGCATTATAATTATCATGTTCTAAACCAACTAAAAACATTACTCTAGCATAATCCTTACCGTCAATTGAAGTCGTAGTCTTACCCTTTAAAGAAGAATCTCTATGTAAATCAATAAAAAACTTTAAAGAATTATTACTATTATAAGTATCTTTTAAATAAATTCTTGAAGCCTTATAAGAATCCTTATAAACCCATCCATTCTTATTTAAAACATCTTTAATCTTTCTTTTCTCAACAATCGTATTAAGGCCTAAATCATTTAACTTTTCTTGTAAATAATAAGAAGCAATTTTAACATCAGGTTTTATATTGTAAATATTAAAATAACTACTAGCATATCCTTCAGTATCATGAGTACTATAAATATATATTACGGGTTTATCACTATTAAGCACTTCTTTAGTATCATCATTATTTTTAGAACTATTACTTTGCTTATTATCCTGGTTATTTTCTGTTTGGTTAGACGAATTATTTTCACTATTTAAATTACCATTATTCTCAGAATCAACAGATCCATTAATTATATTAGCAACCCCCTTTTTATCTAAAAAGCTAGACTTAATATCCCCAGCATCAATTTGCCTACTAAAACCAACTTTTAATAAGTAGTTTAAATAATCTTTACTAGATATCATACTTCGCACCTTATAATAAAAGTACAAATAGCTTAAGAAAAAGCCAATTAAAATAAATATTGCATAAATAATCCTTCTCCATACATTTAATCTTTTTTTACTTTTAAATCTTTTCCTCATAATCATCACTACTTAATTGTAGTAAGTACTACTTAAATAATATGTCAAATTATGGGTATTATTATTAATAAAATGATATTTTAGATTTCATTAAAGAAAAAGCCTTTTTATTAATTAGAAGATATACTTTACTATAATTAGTTAGATAAATTTTATTTTAAGTCAACTTTTTTCTGCTACCTAATCTTAAAGTTACTAATAGTAATTAAAGAATACAAAAAAGGGTTCAAACACCTTGAAAAGTCCTGAAATATTTGATAAAATCATATAGACATTTAAGGAAGGAGCAAAAGTATGGCTAATATTAAGAGTTCTAAGAAAGCGATTAAACAAATTGCTAAAACTACTGCTAATAACCACGAATTAAAAGCAAGAGTTAAGAATACTATTAAAGCTTGTGAAAAAGCAATCGCATCAAAGAATAAAGAAGAAGCGACTTCTTTAGTTAAAGAAGTACAAACTGTAATTGATAGAGCAGCTAGCAAAGGTCTTGTTAAAAAGAACACTGCAGCTAGACAAAAATCAAGATTAAATAATAAAGTTAAAGAAATGAACTAGTAAGGGTTCATTTTTTTTGATATAATCTACTAGGTGATTAAATTGAAAAAACTTATATGGCCTATTATCTTAGGCGTTTTATTTGCATTTGAAGTAAAAAATATTGAGACAATAACTGACTTTGTCGTTAGTAAACTAGATAATACCAAAGAGGTAGTTATTTTAGATAGTAATAAATATCATAAAGATGCTTCCTATAAATTTGTTCAAGAAACGACCGACTTTGTTCCTTATAGTTATCATGATTTATTAAATATTATTTATAGTGTTATTAATAATGGGTGGAATTCTTTTACTTTTTATTGTCCTAAAGAGTATAGTGAATGTATTAGTGATATCAAAAGTATTTCTACTAATGATACCCTACTTACTCAAATCAATAACTATGCTAATCCTTTTAATTCCTTTTCTTCTATTCAAACCTTATATGATGATACGGGAGAAATAACTTTAAAAGTAACAAAGACTTATACTGATGAGGAAATCTCTCTTTTAAACGATAAAGTAATTACCATGTTAAATAGTGTTATTACAGAAAATATGACTTTAAAAGATAAGCTCTTAGCAATTCATGATTACATTATTAATCATACTAAGTATGATACAGAGAAAAATAATAATGGGTCTAGTAAATATCACAGTAACACTGCTTATGGGGTTTTTATGGAAGGATATGCTACTTGTAATGGGTATGCTGATGCTTATGCTCTAGCCTTAGATAAACTAGGGGTTAAAAATTACAAGGTTTCAAGTAATACTCATATTTGGAATGCTGTTTACTTTGATGATGAATGGTTGCATATTGATCTTACTTGGGATGATCCCGTAAGTACTGATGGTAAAGATTATCTTTATCATAAATACTTCTTAGTTAATAATGAAGAAATGAAAAAAGAAGATGAGGATTTACAAGACCACATCTTCGATCAAAAAGTTTTCCAAGAATTCATGGATTAACTTTAATTTATAAGCACATTAATAGGTTTTAAAAGACCTATTTTTTTGTAAGTGTTTACTATAATATCTATCTATAATTTCTTCTAAACTTATCTTATAATAACAATTTATATCTTTACTACTCATACTAAAAATAGCATGTATGCCCTTGTTAAAAACAAGAGGAATATTGTTTTCTTCTAAGTACGCTATCTTACTAACAAATTCTATATAAGAAATTCTTTTTAAAACAGCTAAATTAAATTCATAATCTATTTGCTTTTCTCTACATATCTCTTTTATTACTTTTTCATTAATTCTAGTGGGATATTTAAGACCCATTTGGGTTAAAAGTAACGCGTTTTCTCCTAAGGGATTTACATTATTCTTAAAACTATTTAACCAACTGCCAAGGGCAATACTTCCCTTTTCTTTATAAGTATAACCATCATCAGTTTTAAATTTACAAGGAATATTTAAATTACCATAGTGCTGATAATAGACTAATAAATAAGGATAAATATCATCAAAACTACTATTAGTTTTCCAAACCATCCCAATTTCATCTAAAAGTTCAATCTCATCTAGAGATAATTTTCCTTTATAAGTACTAGTTTTATCTGGATTCATCGCATTTTTATACTTTCTTCTTTGCGAATTAATCCAGTATCCTAAATTAACTAATGTTCCATCTAAAGTATAATACGAATATTTAGCATTTACTTTTAAATTACCGTGTTTTTTATAATACTTACAAGCTTCATTATACATAAACTGCCAAGTAATTTCCAAATTATTAAATTTCGTAATGTCAATTATTTTTAAAGCTTCAATCTGTTCATCAGATAAATCTTCTTTATTAAAAAGATATTTTCTTTTATTTTTTAAAAGCCAATCATAAAGGTTAAAATTTTTATCATTAAGGGAAGTCTTAAAATCTTTAGGCATTTTTAGATTACCATGCTCTTGATAAAATTTGAAGGCTATCCTATACTTAGCAAACCATTTTTGTTCTTTAGCATCTCGCCAGTCAATAGCTAAATCATCTAACATTTTTATTCTTTCGTCTTTTAAATACCAGTCATTGGTAGTTTTTTTGTTTTTGTTAGATGCAACCGTCCATTTATAATTTCTTTTCTGTCTTTCTAGCCAGCGTCCCAAGTTATAATCTTTTCCCTCTTTAGTTACTTTATAATCTCTTTTAATATCTAAATTACCATGGGTATCTTTATACTCCTTAGCTAGTTCATACATAAAAGTCCAAGCATCATCTAAGGGATACCATGAAATATTTAATTCTTTTAAAAATCTTTTTTCTGCAAGTGTCATTTGTCCATTTCGATACTTTTTTCTTAAATCATTAACAAAATATCCTAATCTAAGGGTCTTGCCATTTTCAAGATTTATTTTATAATTAAGAGGTACATTAATATTACCAGACTCATTATAATATTTAACTAAATATTGATAATAAATATTATTTAAATCAAATTCCATAACTAACTCCTAATAAGTGCTAATCTATCTTGATATTTTATAATCATATCTTCTAAAGAAATACCATTACAATTTTCTTTAATATCTTGACTACTCATGGTAAATATAGGATTTAGTTTTCCATTAATAACTAACGGATATTGACCTTGACTATCCTTACAAAAGTTAATTTTAGCATTCATTTCTAATAGTGAATATCTTTCTAAGAATTCTCTTGTTACATATTTTATTAAATTATAGGTTGCAAATAACTTTACATTAGCAATTTTATTATTATATTTTTCCCAAATAATTCCTATTTTATTTAGCATTTCAATTTGCAATGGCTTTAAATTGCCATCACGGTAATAATATTGTTGGGTTTGAAGCCAATTACCAAGATTTACAGGGTTCCCATCAATATCATTAAAAGAGTAGCCATAAGTAACTCTAATATTACCGTTTTTTATATAATATTTATAAGCGTAATCATACATTTTCAACCATTCAATTTTTAATTTAAGCCAACTAATATTAAGGCTTTCCAATAATTCGGCTTTTTTTAGCGATAATTTTCCTTCCCAGTAGGCTTCTCTTTGCTTTGCCACCCAAGAATATAAAGCTTGGGCATTATTAATATTACTAGTTGGTAAAACAAATAAATTACCATATCTCTCCCAATATTTTTTAGCCATTTCAAAATATTCATTCCATTTTAAATCAGAAACACGCCAGACCATGCCTATTTTTACAAGCAATTCTACTTGTTCATCAGTAAGTTCCCTTGCCTCATACCTAGCTCTTTGATTACGAACCCACACGCCAACATGAAGCTCTATACCATTTAAACCGATAACAGTATAATCTTTGGGAATTAACAAATTGCCATATTTATCTTTATATTTTTTAGCTTCTTCATAATTAAGTAACCATTGTTCCTTAGAAGATGGGGCTTTTTTCCAAACCATATGAATACTATTTAAAGCTTCTATTTGTAAGTTGGATAAATTATTACTGATTCGGCGGTTTCTTTGTTGGCTAAGCCAATTGCCTAAATAAGCATTTTCTCCATAATAGCCAACCACTGTTTTTAAATTGCTTAAATTTAAGTTATTATTAGTTTCCAAATATTTTTTAGCTAGAGCAAAGTTATACCACCAAATATCATATTTTTTTAGACGGCCAAGACTACTTGGTAAGACTTTTTCAATTTCATTATTTCTAATTGCTTTTAACCATTTTGAAGCAACAATATCACTTTTTTTAGTTCGATAGTTAGAAGATTTTTTGCTCCATACCATATCAAGACCATCTAAGGCTTTAATTTGCTCTTTAAAAAGTTTTCTGTTAGCCTCTTGCCTCTTTTGTTTAAGTAACCAACTTCCTATATCAAATTTTTCACCATAATAACCGTCAACAAATGTTAGGGGTTCAAAGCTTGGATATTCGTTTTCTTGATAATACAAATAAACAAGGCTAAAATTATACCACCATAAATTAAAGAATTTAAGTTCTGATTTTGATGCTGGCAGTAAATCGGAGACAGTATCATTTTTGATTGCTAATAACCATCTTTGCGCTGTGGAAAGTCCTGTGTATATATTTCTTTCTTCAGCTTTTTTAACTTTAATAGCCTCTAGCGCAGTCTTCTGATATTCATTAAGCTTTTTATCTTTTAATCTATCTTTTTGTTGCCAAAACCAGTTGCCAACATAAAAAGGTTCATTATAATAGCCGAAAATTAATTGATCTTCTGATAGATCAGCATTTGGATTATCATGGCAAAACTTTTTAACTAGACTTAAATTATACCACCATACTTCAAAGAAACTAAGTTCTTCTTTTGTCTTTGGTAAAATAGCCTCAACATTATTTTCTTCCATAGCCTTTAACCATTTTTCGGCAATCTGACTAAGTACTTCCGCATTTATAGTCTTAAATTCATTATCAAATTTTTGATTAGTATTATCTTTTGAAACAAATTCTAAATTATCTTTAATATTAGTAGTATTTATCATAAGAACCATCCCCTTCAAATGTAGAAATATCCTACCACTTTTATTTACAAAATGCAAATATTTTTACTATAAAAAGTAAAAAAGATGACAATTAATTATCATCTAGACAACTAATTATCATCTTTAAACTTCATTTTTAACATTTTATAAAGATTTTTTACTTAAGTATAATTATTATAACTTCTATTTGTTTTAATTTTTACTAACCTTTAAAGTGCAATCTTCGCCATTAATATCAAAATGGCTATCTGTTGGTTCTAAACTTAAACTATCAGCTAAAGTTTCTTGTTTAATAAAGTTTTCATATTTAGTAAAGCATTCTTTAATTTTTTCTGAACCACTATATAACACATTAATATGGTCTTGAATATCTAAATCCATTTCTTTACGCATATTTTGTAATTTAGAAACAACTTCCCTTGCCATACCTTCAAGTAATAATTCCTCAGTTAAAGTCGTATCTAAAATAACGAAATCACGACCATTCATGGCAACATCAAAACCTTCTTTAGCTTCAATTCTAACATCAATCATTTCACTTGTAATGGTTAAATCTTTATCTTGGAAAGTAACCGTTAATTCTTCTTTATTATTTAATTTTAACTTGTCTTCTTCACTTAAATTTAATAATAATTCTTGATAAGCCTTAATATCTTTACCAAACATGGAACCAGCTACTCTAAAATTAGGTTTAATTGTTAAGTTCATATATTTACTTAAATCTTTGGTAAATTCTAAAGTTTTAACATTTAATTCTTCGGTAATAAGACTAGTTAAATCTCCTAATAGTCTCTCTAATTTACCATCGATAATAACCGTAGCAAGAGGAATTCTTACCTTAATTTTACTATCTTCTCTAGCATTACGCCCTAAAGAAATTAAATCTCTTACTTTATCCATTTTTTCTTCAATAAGAGGATTAATATATTCTTCATTAACAACGGGATAATTACTTAAATGAACTGACTCTTCATTTGTTAAATTACGATACATTTCCTCAGATAGATAAGGTACTATTGGAGCCATTAGCTTAGATAGACCAACTAAACACTCATAAGTGGTCTTATAAACAGCCTTTTTACTAGTTGTAAGTTCACTAGCCCAGAAACGGTTACGATTACGACGAATATACCAGTTAGATAAATCCTCACAAACAAAATCAGTTAAGAAATGTACTACTTTATTTAAGTCGTACTCATCAAAAGAGGCTCTAACATTTTTAACTAAAGTATTATATTTGGAGATTAACCATTTATCGATTAAATCTAATTCTTCGTATTTAACATCGCATAAATCAGTATCAATCTTATCGGCATTAGCATACATTACAAAGAAATTATAAGTATTTTTTAGCGGGTTAAAGAATTTAGAATGAACTTCTTTTAAACCATCAAAGGAAAACTTAAGCGGTGTCCATACTGGCGAAACATAAGGTAAGTAAAATCTTACTTCATCAGCGCCATATTCTTCAATAGTCTTAAAAGGTTCAACAATATTGCCACGCGATTTACTCATCTTTTTGCCTTCTCCATCTAAAAGTAAATCATTTACTAAAACATTACGATAAGGGGCATGACCCATAACAAAGGTAGAAATTACCATCAGAGTATAGAACCACCCTCTAGTTTGGTCAATTCCTTCACAAATAAAGTCAGCAGGAAATTGAGTTTCAAATAATTCTTTATTTTCAAATGGATAATGATACTGGGCAAAAGGCATCGAACCAGAATCAAACCAGCAATCAAGTACATCAGGAATGCGTTCCATAACGCCACCACACTTTGGACAAGTAAGATGAACATTATCAATATAAGGCTTATGTAAGTCAAAGTCTTCTGGCAATTTATCAATGCTTCGATTTCTTAATTCTTCTATACTTCCTAACATCTCGTTATGACCACAACTACATTTAAAGAAAGGAATTGGTGCTCCCCAGAAACGACTACGAGAAATATTCCAGTCTTTAGCGTTACTTAACCAGTTAGCAAATCTCTTTTCTCCAACATAATCTGGATACCAGTTAACTTCTTTATTAGCTTCTACTAACTTGTCTTTAAAAGCTGATACTTTAATATAATAACTTGGCATCGTATAGTAAATTAATGGTGTATGGCATCTCCAACAGTGAGGATAATCATGAGTTATTTTTTGTTTTCTAAATACTTTATTGTTTTCTTTTAAATAGGCAACAATATCATCAGTACAATCAAACACAAATTTGCCAGCCCAAGGTCCTTCAGTATAGCAACCATCTTTGCCAACCGGATTAACAATGGGTACGCCGTAACGATTGCACACATTTGCATCATCAACGCCGAAAGCTCCAGCTAAATGAACAATACCCGTGCCATCAGAGGCTGTAACATATTCATCACACATAACAAAGAAAGCCTTGCCTTCAACTTTTAATTCGGGAATTAATTGTTCATATTCCGTAAATTCCAAAGTCTTACCTTTAAATTTTTCTAAAACTTCTACTTCTTTGTCTTGGAAAACACTAGTAATTAAGCTTTCAGCTACAATATACTTAACTCCCTCCACTAAAACCTTGGCATAGTCCATTTCCGGATTAACACAAAGACCAACATTGGCAAGTAGCGTCCAAGGGGTAGTTGTCCAAGCTAGAAAATAAGTATCACTATTTTTAATTTTAAAAGGAACATATAAAGTGGTTGCTGTTTCTGATACATATTCTTGGGCAACTTCGTGAGTAGCAAGACCGGTGCCACAGTGAGGACAATAAGGTACTACTCTCGTTCCTTCATAAAAATAACCTTCATCAAAGAATTTTTTTAAAATCCACCATTCTGTTTCAATATACTCGTTCTTATAAGTCAAATAAGGATGGTCAACATCAATAAACTGCCCCATTTTGCTAGTTAATCTTGTAAAAGCAGCTTCATTTTCAGCAACACTATTGCGGCATTCTTGATTGAATTTATCAACGCCTAGTTCTAGAATTTCTTTTTTAGAAGAAATACCTAATTTCTTTTCGACATGATTTTCAATCGGTAGCCCATGTGTATCCCAGCCAACTTTTCTTAATACTTTTTTACCATTCATGGCATGATATTTGCAAATTGAGTCTTTTAGGTTCTTTGCAACCATATGATGAAGTCCTGGAAATCCATTAGCAAACGCTGGTCCATCATAGAAAACGAAAGTATCACTATCTTTATGAACTTCATTTTGACGATTTAAAATATTAACAACGCCACCCCAACTATTTAGAATGTCATTTTCGACTACACAAGTTGGTCTTTGGTCTAAATTTTTAAAATTTTTCATACATTTTCCTCCCAAATATTTGATAAAAAAAGAAAAAATCCCATAACATAAGGGCGAATTACCGCGGTACCACCTTATTTTATGAGAATTCATACACTCTTACTTTTAACGCAAGTTAAACGGCTCTTGGCACATCGAAAAGTGATTTGAAATAAACTAGTTTACTGTCTTTCACCAAACGCCAGCTCTCTTTAAAATCTCATTTATTTCCGTCTTTTTTCATCTGATTTACTGTTTCATTATACATCAAGTATTTGCCTCTGGCAAGCCCTTTTCGACCAGTAGCAAAAACAAATTGCAAATAGTTGCAAACAAATTAAGCATATTAAAATTATCTAAATTTATCAATTAACATAACCTATGAATATTTAATTACTATTATTTTGTAATCATACCACTGCTTCTTTTACTATATAAAATTCTTTTAATTGGTCCCTTTAACTCTTCAATACTTTTCTTACTTAATCTATAATGCTGCTCAAGATAGTCATCATAATAATACTCCCTCAATTTTCTTTTAGCCGTCGTACTACTTAAAATAAACATACATCTTTTTAAAATTTCATCTACTCTCGTTGGACTTACACTAATTATCTTAGCAATTTCTCGTTGCGTTAAAGGCTCTGGCCCTAATAAACCATAATACATTTTAAAAATATCTCGATAATTAGAGGGCAAATACTTATCTATAATTTTAATGATATCATTTTTATCGTAATAATTATTATCTCCTATTTTCATATCTTCAATGGAAACATTAATATCAGTAATATTATCTTTATTTACCAAAGTTCTAACTCTTTTTATACCTTTTACATCTACCCCAAACTTAGAAGCTAGTTGAAAATCTGTAAGTAAAGAAATCTTGTCAGCCTTTAAATCTTCTAAATATTTTAAATATAAGAAAACTACATAATCAAAATTATCGCCAATCTTAGCATTGGTAAATTCCAAACTAATTTCTTTATTAATACTCTTTCTGATATAAAAATAAACCCAATTATTTATATTTCCTGACTGAAATCTTTTTATTCCTTCAATAAAGCCAACCACGGCCGCCATGACAAGGTCTTCTAAATCGATACCATCTACATAATAATTTAAAGCCAGCGTAACAATAAAAGGAAAGTGATATTTAACTAATATATTTAGTGCTTTCTTATCATTTTCCTTGGCCATATTTATAAGTTTTAAAAGTTCATCAGTAGTAATTTTAGCAAACTTTAAATTTTTAATATTATTTATATCTTTTATATTGGTAATCTCAAAACCACTTACTATATTTTCAAGTCTACTTAATTCTTCCTGGTTAATATTCATCTTGATTATCCCTTTCTTTCCTGTTTGCATATTTTAGCATAATTATTGTTAAAAGTAAAAACTTTTGTTATGATAATAATGTAAAAAATAGAAAGGTAGCAATTATTATTTTAGTACTCATTTATTTTTAGAAGAACCTTTTAATATTCTTTTTAAGTATTAAAAATAATAATTACTAGAAATGTGATGAAAATGAATAAAAAAATATTTCGTGAATACGATATCAGGGGTGTTTATCCAGTCGAAATAGATGAAAAAACGGCTTATATTATTGGTAAAAGCTATGGTTCTATCTTGCAAACTAAATATAATAAACATATTTGTACGGTAGGTTATGATAATCGTTTGTCTTCTCCCAGTCTTCACAAATCTATGGTGCAAGGGCTTATTGACACTGGGCTTGATATTATCGACTTAGGTCTTGTAACTACTCCCATGTTATATTATGCCGCAATTAAATGTAATACTTTAGGTATTATGATAACAGCATCGCATAATCCCAAAGACGATAACGGCTTTAAATTTAGTTTTGATAAATTTGGTAATGCTCGCGGTAAACAAATCTATGACTTCCGAGATTTTACTTTAAAAGATGAATTTTTAGCGGGTAAAGGTCATATTTATACTTTAGATATTTTGCCATATTATAAAAGCTTATTTAAAGATAATATTTTTATGGGTGATAAAAAGCTAAAGATTGTAATAGATCCAGGAAACGGAACAACTGCTAATTTTGCTTATGACATATATCATCAATTTAGTAATTTAGATATAACTATGATTAACGAAAAAAGTGATGGAACCTTCCCTAATCATCACCCTGATCCCGCCGTACCCGAAAACTTAAAACAATTACAGGCTAAAGTTTTGGAAATAGGAGCTGATATTGGGATTGCTTTTGATGGTGATGGCGACCGAGTTGGCTTTGTTGATAATATGGGGAATATAGTTCCAGCGGATAAATTTTTATGTATTCTAATGCGTTACTATTTACCTAATTATCAAGACAAACGGGTTTTATATGATGTTAAATGTTCAAAAATTATTGGTGATACTGCTAAGACGCTGGGTATTAAAGATATTATGTATCGCACAGGTGCTTCCTATACTAGAAGTGAAATTGTTAAAGAGCACATTCCTTTTGGCGGAGAATATTCTGGGCATATTATCTTTAATGACCGTTTTAAAGGTTTTGACTCAGGTATCTATGCAGGACTTCGAATGTTAGAAGTTTTATCAAATAGTAACAAGCCATTATCACATCAGTTAGACGATCTTACTAAGTACTATAATACTCCAGAAATAAAGGTTCCAACTCCTGATGAGATTAAATTTCAAGTAATCGATAAAGTCATTTCTTATGCTCAGAGTAAAAATTATAATTGTCTTACTATTGATGGCCTTCGGGTAAATAATCCAAACTCCTGGGCTTTAGTGCGCGCTAGTAACACGGGTCCTAATATTACTTTAAGATTTGAGGCTACAACTAAAGAAGAACTGGAAAGTTTAAAAAAAGAATTTACTAATTTAGTAGAAGAATACAAAAAAGACTTAAGTAACCATTCTTAAGTTTTTTATTTGGTATCTAATATTCTTATCTTTTTATCCTTTTTTTTCATTTTTTTATTTTCTTGTTTTTTTCTTTTCTTATCTTTTCCAAGAATTATACTTAGCCTCTTCTTCTTTACTAATGGCTGTAAAGGCTTTTATCTTCTTACTAGGCTCATCACTGCTTAAAATAGAATATATCATTTTTTCGCGGTCAAAACAAACTAAGTGTTCGCTAAATTTTAAACCTTGAGGTGTTTCTTCTAAAACTATGTAAGATGCTGTATAAACAGGATCTTTTTTATAAGCCATTCCTACTGCTCTTATTGAATAAAATTCGGTGCTAGGACTTTTCTCATAAATCTTCCAATGCACATGGCCTTGAATTACCGCGTCGAAAAAATCTACTTTTTTTCCAGCAAATAAAGGTTCTTTAAGAGCTGATATATAGCCTCTCATTATTGGACTATCAGCCCCATATATTTTGGCAAGATGTTGCATTCGATAACGAATATCTTTTAATTGTTCTTCACTGTTAGTATATAAAAATTGTTTATAAGCCTCCTTGCCATTTTCCAAGCTCTTCTGATAAGACCAAGTACTGTTGCTGTTATAATCAAACCGCACATCATTAGCAAAATGACATAAAGCTACTCTCTTTTTGGCAATCAAAAGTTCAATAAAATGGGGATATAGAGAGATTATTCCTTTTTGATGTTCATTGATTTTCGAGGCGGTCCACAACTCGCTTTGTTCTCTTACTTTTCCGATATAATCAAAAGGAGCGGTTCCTAAGGTTAAATAATCCTCAGAATTTCCAGCCAAAGACTTAACATTATATTCTTCTAATAAATCAATAACTTCACTTGGATTAGGTCCAAAACCAATATTATCTCCTAAAGAGTATATTTCAGTAATCCCCTTTGATTGCATATCTTCTAAAGCTGCCTTGGTTGGTTCTAACAAACCGTGAGCATCTGTAATTATACCTATTTTTCTTCCATTTAATTGATTATCATTCATTTTATACTCCATTATATCTCATTATCTTTTTTATTTTTTTAACTTTTTATATTTTTAATTGCATTCAATATTTTTTTCCCTTAATTTTAAATCTTTTAAACCAACGAAAATTTTTTTCATCAATCTATTTATTTAAAGGCTCGTAATATCAAAATATACTATATACCTACTTTCTTCTTCTATTTAACTTTTTAATACTAGCAACTCCTGCCACATAAATATCATCGGTATTACATTCATAAACCTGATAATCTCTATTTAAGGTTCGTTTAAATCTAGAAAACATCTCCATTTTTTCTTCATAAGTTTTATCATCAAGATGTCCAAATACGCCAACCGCAATTGAAAAATCAGTTTCATTATGAATATCGGTAAATTTATTTAGCATTTCTTCAGTATAAGGATTATATGTCATAAAATATCCATAATCATCACTATTTAATAATTTTACCACTCTTTTTGTCTGCAAACTAACCTTGCCATTATTTACTAAAATACTACCTGTAATAGCGGGGTTTACCTTTTCCTTTTCAATATTAGCATAAGGACTGATAAGGGCCTTTTTTAAATATGCGCTACTATCTAAAAAACCTTTATCAAGTAGACAAACATTATCTTTATCAGTAATTTCTAACTGGACTAAAACTGTATCAAATATTTTTGAAATTTTTTGCATGGCATCTATATATTTAAAATAAGCAATTAAGACATCCGCTTCATCTTTAAAAGTGGCGTTTTTGGCATCCCCCAATCTATCTCTTACAAATTGATTAAAAAGATAATCAAAGTATTGTTGAGCTATGATATCCTTTTGAATTTCTTTACCGTTTGCTAATTTTTCTTTCTTTTCTTGAACATTATCTTTATGTTTAGCTTCTTCTATTTCTTTCATCTTTGTTGCCCTTTCCTACGCATTTTATATGTTCAAATTATATCGCAATCTCTTATATTTTCAAAGGATTAATATCAATATCTAAATTAACTTTGCTGTTACTAGCATACATTTCATCTAAATATTTTAAAACACTAAATAAATTTTTATCAAATTTATACTTAATAATAATTTGATAACGATATAAATTACTAATTTTGCCCACATTTGCCATATTAGGACCGTAAACTTTTGTTTCCTTACTAACATTTTTATTAATATAGTGAAAAATATTATTACTTTCTTTAATAACCATTTCAAGATCTTTACCGGTAATTAAAATATTAATCAAAAAACAATAAGGCGGATACATAGTATTTTTACGAAAATTCATTTCGTATTTATAAAATCCTTTATAATCATTCATTTTTACAAAATTAATATAAGGGTTATCAGGATTATAGGTCTGAATTATAACCTCACCATTACTGGTTTTTCTTCCAGCGCGGCCAGCTACTTGGCTTAGTAATTCAAAGGTAACCTCACCACTTCTAAAATCAGGAATATTTAAACTCGTATCTGCATTAATAATGCCAACTAAAGTAACTTTAGGAAAGTCTAAACCCTTACTAATCATTTGGGTTCCCACCATGATATCATATTTTCCAACAGCAAAATCATTAATCAAAGTCGCATAAGAGCCTTTTTTAGAAGTCGTATCCACATCCATCCGGCTAATTCTAACCTCCGGAAACATCTTTTTTATTTCTAATTCTAGCCTTTCTGTCCCCAGACCCATAAAATTTAAAGACATGCCTCTACAGTTGGGACATACCTCACTTTTTATCTTGGTATATCCACAATAATGGCATCTTAAGCTATTACTGCTTTTATGAAAAGTTAAAGTTATATCACAGTGGGGACATTTATAGACAAACCCGCAAGCCGAACAAGTAACCGTTGTTGAATAACCCCTTCGATTTAAAAGAAGCATTATCTGTTCATGATGCTCTAATCTTTCTTTTATTTTGGTCTCTAACAGTCTGCTAATTATCAGATGATGACTTTTTATTTCCTCTTTCATATCAACTAAACTAATACTTGGTAAAACTGCCGTGCCAATTCGTTTTGTAAGCTTAAGTAATTTATAATTACTACTTACGGCTTGCCGCATATCTTCAATAAGGGGCGTTGCACTTCCTAAAATCACAGGACAATTATTGTATTTGCCGCGCCATTTAGCCATATCTATAGCATTATACTTAGGGGTACTTTCCTGCTTATAAGTGCTACTGTGTTCTTCGTCTAAAATAATCAAGCCAATATTTTTTAAAGGTGTAAATATTGCACTTCTAGTCCCAACAACAATACTGACCTCACCATTATAAATTTTTTGATATTCATCATACTTTTCCCCATTAGAAAGACCGCTGTGAAAAATAGCTACTTTAGAGCCAAATCGTTTATAAATTCTTTCAATCATCTGGGTTGTTAAAGATATCTCTGGTACTAAGAGTAAAGAAGATTTTTTTAAATTGCTAACCTTTTCAATTAGATTCATATAGACTTCAGTTTTTCCAGAACCTGTTATACCATAAAGGAGATAAGTCTGATAATTGTTAACATCAACCATTTCTACCGCCGTAGCTTGTTCTTCCGACATCTTTGGTTTTTCTTCCAAAGACTCACTATCATAATTAAGACGATATACTTGTTTTTTTACTTCTTTAACTAGTCCCTTACTTATTAAAGTTTTAACACTACCCACATTATCTTTACTTTTAATAACATCCTTACCCTCTAATAAAGATGTTAAAATTTCTATTTGTTTAGGATACTTAGCTTGATTTAAATAAGCTTCTACTTCTAAGGGACTTTTAGTTAACTCTAAATAAGTCTTATACTTACTATAATCATGATTCTTTTCAATCTTTAAACTACTAGGTAACATGGTATTAAAAGCACTTATTAAACTACATAAAGTTACTTGTTTTAAATATTTTCCTAACTGTAATAACTCTTTACTTAAGACAAAGTTTTCTAAAACTATACTATCTATTTCTTTTAAAGGATAATTACTAGTAAAGTCATTATATATTTTTAAGACAAAACCATTTATTAATTTTTTATTAAAAGGTATACGAACTTGCATACCTACTTTAACTTTTATCTGTAAATTAGAAGGTATTAAGTAAGTAAAGGTTTTATCAATAGTTTTATTATTATATTCGATTAATATTTCGGCGTACATATTTTTCCTTTCTTGACTTAATATCTATTTCTATATTATTTATGATTACTTCCCACCCGCCACTTTCTAAAAAGTGTTTCTTAAGGAATAGTAAATAGTTTTATATATTAACCAATTGTAATCTTAAATATATTATTATATAAATTTAAATTTAAATGAATTAACATAAACACATTTTAATTTCGGCGTATTATTTTAAACTTTCTATTTCTTTAATTGATAAGCCAGTTAATTTAGATATTGTTTTTGCATCTAAACCAATATTTATAGCATTTTTAGTTAAATCTATGGTTGCAGCCTTCGAACCTTGAATAATTCCTTTTTCCATTCCTTCTTCTATTCCTTTTTCTATTCCTTGTTTGATTCCTTGTTTAATTCCTTTTTCAAGACCGCGCTCCTCGGCTTCTTCCCTAGCTTCGGCAAGTTCCGTATTACGAATTAACTCTTTATAGTTATCTTCTTCACCATTTTCAAACAGTCTAATGTATTCATCATCACTTGATAATTCTTTGGCTCTTGCTACAATTTTTTTAGTTTCTTCTTTACTCATAATTTCATTTAACTCTCTTTCTAATACTTTAATATCGCATGTAGTTAAAATCCTACATATTCTTGCCATTTTCTCTTCCTGTTCATTAAAATAAGTATACCGCTTATTTAAAGCTTTATCTATATTAACATTAATAATTTTAATGCTATCTTCAATAATTTTACCAAAATCAGTTTGAAATATTCCAATTTCAACTAATCGTTCAGATTTATGATGATAGGAATTAAAATTTATTACAATGGTGTCAAATATTTTTTTATATGCTCCATTCTTTATTTTCAAACCGCCACTTGCAATTTTATAAGCATAAAAGGCATTTCTCATGACCATAATATGTGATGAATTCATTTCTAAAATACATTTAGTTTCTTTTTTTCCATTAAGATAAGAAAGTAGTAAATCACTTTTACTATTGGTATCAATTATTGAATGCTGTGGTAAATCTTTGGGCAGTAATTTAACTTTGTCTTTAAAATTTTGCTTAGCTGCATCTTCTATAGTGGAAACTATATACTCTATTAAAGGCATAGTATCGCTGGAAATGAACATCTGGTTAAACATAACATCCCAAGCAACTGGAAAACTAAAGCCGGTAATGTTATGTTCCTTATTGTAATGCCACATCTTTATGATTTTCTGTTTTTCTAGCATGTCTAAACTCCCTCCTGTTGTAAATAATTATCATATCTTGTCACCTCCTTTTTAGAAGGTTATTATTTACCTTCCTAATTATATATATTGGTAAGGGAAGCCCAATTTCCTTCAAAAATTTTAAAAAAGCACTAAAAAATGCCAAACTTTTTCTAAATTTGACATTTAGTTGACACAGAAAATTTACTCGAAATAAAAAGATGTGATTTTACACACCAATTTAATAAGACCTATTCATCTATACTTACTAGAGTTATTCTAGCGTAACCATTACCTTTTTTAGAACAATAACTGGTTGGTGTTTCCTCACTACAAGTAGTTGATATGGTCTTGGTACTTTCTTCGTTAGATTCTTCACAGTTATAGCAGTACATAACTTTGTTAGTTAAAAGTGTATTTCCTATGTAGCCAGAACCACCACCGCCACCAGCATTGTCATGTGAACCACCACCACCATAATATCCAGAGCCGCCACCGGCTCCACCGACATTTGTTGCATTTCCAGTACCACCTAAACCAAAACCGGCTGATGTTGCTTCTTCATAACTAGTACCGCCAAATATTTGGCTTCCTCCACCACCAACAATATGGCATATATCAAAACCAGGACATGCCATTGTACCTGAACTTCCTTTATATCCACCACCAGCACCGCCATAACCGTATTGTGCCTTAGCTTCACTATAACCTGGCCAATAATTGGCTCCACCACCGCCACCAGAAACTATTAATATATGTTTTTTTATGTTTTCTAGTGAAGATAATACTCCAGACATACCAGCAATATGCGTAGCACCTCCTCCAGAACCTTGTCTAGAAATTTCTGGATTACCCCAGTTTTTATTAGAACTACCACCACCATTATAACCACCAGAGATACCTTCACCACTTACTTGTCCAGCACCACCAATATTAATATAAGCAACATCATTTTCAGTTAGACTTATAGCTCCAGAAGAATATCCACCATAACCACCATAGTAATCGTATGTGCTACCACCTTGTGCTCCCCAAGTTTCTAATTTATAAGTTCCTGAAACAGGCACTGTAAAATTTTGTTCTCCCCCAGTATAATCAAAATTAAATACAGTATCACCAGTATAATTTATTGGTTTACCTACTACTACTATTTTTGATTTAAATGATTTAATTCCATTATTTAAATCTTCTAAAGTAGTATCATAATCTATCCATAATCTTAAAGAATAATCCTTACTTTCTTTAGATTTTAAGATACCTGTAGTTAACTTTCTACTTTCTATACTACTAGCATTTACCTTATCGGTATTATCATAACTACTAAGTAAATTTATATTACCTTCAAACATAACATCAATAAAATTACTAGATAAGGTACTACTATTTAATACTTCTAAATTAATATTATACTGAGCGGTTATATCGCAAGTATTAGTAATGGTAAAAGTATAAGGAGTTAAACTTTCACCTTTATCATTACTTATCGGATAAGCATTTTCTAAAGATATATCATTTTCTTGATTACTTATAGATAAATCAAAACATTTAGTTTCAGCTATATTAGTAGTATCTTGACTAATACTTATATTCCATAATGAATAAGATACACCTATCCCAACTAACATTGTAGTTAAAACTAAAACACTTAAAAATATTACATTTCTTTTAACCATTATTTCAACTTCCTTACTATTTTCTTACTTTATAAATTAATTATAGCACATTTTGTTCGTATTTTATTCGATATTTTTATAAAAGACACTATAAATGTGAAAATCATATTAGGTGATTTATCGTGAACAACAAATTAGAAGAACTAAGAGAAAATAAGTTTTTAACAAAAAAGGAGCTAGCTAAAATTCTAGGTATTAGTGATTCTATCTACTCTCGTTGGGAAAAAGGAAAAGATATAATGCCTACTAAAAGGTTATATGAAATAGCAAATTACTACTCTATTAATGCTGACTATATTTTAGGTTTTTCAACTTCTAAAAAAGAAATAAAAAACAATGGAGAAATGAATAAGAATTTAATGGCTAAAAGAGCTAAAGAAATTAGAAACGATACTAATCTATCTTTAAAAGAATTTACTAAATATTTAAATACTTCTCCATCTACTTGGAATGCTTATGAAAATGGCAAAGTCATTATCTTAGGGGCTTTTTTATATGAGGTTTGTAAAAAATATAATATTTCAGCTGATTATTTGTTAGGTAGAAGTGATATTAAATGTCGTTAATTTCAAAAAGACTTACTTAAATTAAAGTAGGTCTTTCTTAATTTATACTGATTTTACACACCAGTCTTAACAAGATTTATTCACCAATACTAACTAAAGTTATTCTTGCATAGCCATTGCCTTTTTTTGCACAATTCTCCGTTGGTGTTTCTTCGCTACAAGTAGTTGATATAGTTTTCGCACTTTCTTCATTGGATTCTTCGCAATTATAACAGTACATGATTTTATCTTTTAAAATAGGATTTCCAATATAACTAGAACCGCCTGCACCTGCATCATCAGAATAAGTATTAATACTTAAATTAGAAAAGCCGCCATAATATCCGCCTCCGCCACCGCCGTTTCCTTCACAACCATAGGCTCCACCTGAAGATTTATCATTAGCATTCTGTCCTTGACCAAAGGCATAGCCACTTTCTTGAGTAGCACCTATTGAATTGCCACCCCAAGTTATGGAATTTGTAGTTCTAGAAAAAGATGGACTTCCTTTATATCCTCCAGCGCTACCTGCGTAACCAGCGTAACCGCCGCCGCCTCCGCCGCCACCAGAAACAATTAATACATTAGAAACATTTTTAGCATAATTTCTTAATTGCCCATCATTAAGATACATATTTTGAATTGATGTAGCCCCGCCTCCGCCACTTCCAGTATTATATTCAAAATTATACCCCCTTCCACCAGAACCACCGCCATTGTAGCCACCTGCTGATATATTACTGCCATTTGCACTTTTAAAACCATCTTTTCCTTTGCCACCTACAGCAATGTACAAAATATCACTTTTATTAAGTTCAATATTTCCAACCGAGTACCCTCCTAATCCTGAGAAAGCATTATAATAATCCCCGCCTTGGGCTCCCCATGTTTCTAATTTATAAGTCCCAGATACTGGTGCTGTAAAAGTTTGTTCAGAACCCGTATAATCAAAGTTAAATACTGTATCTCCTTGATAAAAATATAAATTACATTTAGCTTTTTTAGTTAAATTCTTTAATAATAAGCCCCAAGAATCATTATCCCATGATACACTGACATTTTCATCATCACAAATAGCTTTATAAAATGTTGCTTCATCTTTTGAAGGAATCTTATCACTTAATTCATTATTTATATAAACACCAACAGTATTACTTTCTTCTAAATAGGTTTTCCTTAAATTATTATTTTTTACTATAATAAATATTACTAATCCTAGTATTAATATAATACTCAACTTTTGTTTCATAACTACCTCTTTTAAAATGCCATAATTTCCGCTTCATAGAGTTAGCAACTCTATGAAAAATGGGCTTCAAAGTCCGTATTCACCTAGACTTTTCTAAAAGTTGACCATAAATTTTGACTAAAAAACCATGATATTTTTTGACTACAATATTTAGCTTATTCCCCCTTAATTACTAGCTTTCCACTTTAAATATTTGACCAGAAAATTGACTACAATAAATTAAAGTTTTGACTTTAAAATCAATAAAATATATGGTATAGTTTATATATAAATTAAAAATAGAGGCCTAAAATATGCTTTCATAGAGTTGCTAACTCTATGAATTTTTTTGCCTTTAGGTAGTTAAAAATATAGACGCTGTCTATTTTAAGGTATAAAAAAACATGTTCAATTAGAACACATCTTTATTAAACCAATCATACTTATTAGCTAAAAATCTATAAAGAACTTTAAATAAACTTAAGATTGGAGTGGCTAAAATCATGCCCGCAATTCCAAAGAAATGACCAAAGATTAACAATCCAATAATAATTGTAACTGGGTGAAGTTGCATAGTCTTACTCATAACTACTGGTTGCAATACATAATTCTCGATTAACTGCACTATTGTTGCTACAATTAAAGTAATAATACCGATAATTGGATTTTGGGAAAAACCAACAATAACTGCCGCGGCTCCACCAATATAAGGACCAATATATGGAATTAAATCAGTAATCCCACAAAGAAGCCCAAATAAAATTGGTGATTTTAAACCAGCAAAAGCAAAACCAATCGAATCACAGACAAAAACCATGAAGGCTACTAATAAAGTACCATTAACGCATTTTCTTAATTCATTAGCAATATTATCAACTAAAGTTTTGGTTTCTTCTTTATGACTCTTAGGTATATATTTAAGTAAATGATCAGTTACATCATTAAAATCAAATAATAAGTAAATGCCAACTACTAAAGATACCCCAATCGTTCCAATCCCACTTACTAGGGAACCAGCAATACTAACAATCTTTGATGGTAAATCATTAGCAAGCCCTCCCGCTAAATTTTCCATAGTTTTAAATATGTTGCTTTCAATCTCAGCTACATTAAACATTTCACTACTATTAAATTTATCTAAAAAGTTAGTTATCCATAATTTAACTTGATTAAAGATACTTGGTAGAGCTGCTACTAAATCATTTAACTGATTATAAAGAGTAGGAATTAGCATTCCAAAGAAAGCAAACAAAATTATTATAAAGGCTAAATAAACGGTTATGCAAGCAAGACCTCGCTTCCAACCTCTATTTTCTAATTTTACAACAATAGGATTAAATAGCCAGGCTAATACAAAACCAATAAAAAATGGGGTTGCTACTTTTAAAAGGGTTACAATTAATTTTAAAATACCCCATTCTTTAATAATTAAAGTTCCTAAGAAAATTATCCCTATTATCATCATAATATAAACAAGGTGTAATATTTTTTTAGATAAACCGACAACCTCATTTACATCACGAACATTAATTTTGCCATTTTTCTTTTCTTTATCTTTATCCATGTTATCCCTCCTTTAAATATATTCTAAATATACCATAATTATAGAAAAAATAACATACTTTTCGTATGCTAAAATAAGTCAACCTCATCTAATATCTCATTAAATAAAGCCTCATATTTTAATTTAGCCATTTTCTCATAAACAAATAATGATGCAACAGCTAAACCTACTCCTAAAGATATATTTAATAATTTTTTCATACCAATTCCTTTCTAAAATTAGTATGAATATAAATTAATATTTTATACTTCTCTTTATTATCTTTATTATCTTTATTATTTTTCAAATAATTATTAATCTAAATATTCGCAAGTAATTGTTCTTTTAAAGAGGTCTTTCTATTCATACTATAATCATTATTAACAGCCATTAGAAAGGATTCTACTTCGCCAATTAAAACCAAACTTTTCTTTGCCCGAGATACTCCAGTATAAATAAGTTTATTATATAACATTTTATAGTAGTTTTTAACAACTGGCATTATAACATTAATAAATTCACTACCTTGGGCTTTATGAATAGATATAGCATAAGCCAATTTTACATTTAGCATTTCTGAGGCAGTTAAGGTTACCAAGTTACCATCAAAGTCGATATTTACATTTAAGGCTTTTGAATTATCATAACTAAAGATATTTTCAATATATCCAATATCCCCATTATATATGCCTTTATCTGGATCATTTACTAGTTGCAAGACTTTATCCCCAACTCTAAAAATATTCTCGCCTACTCTAATTTCTTTCTTTTTCTTGCTTGGAGGATTAAATAAATCTCTTAACTGATTATTTAAATTATCAATGCCATTAATTCCTTTATACATAGGGGCAAGTATTTGAATATCTTTATCGGTTAGACCCTTATTAATAGATAGTTCACACACTTTTTTGATACTTTCTACCATATTATCACTATTTACTTGTAAAAAATTATAATCATCTTTTTTAGTTAAGAACTCTTCACCAATATCTTTATTTTTTATTTCTTTAGCTAAATAAGGAATAAAAGAGTTTTCGCTTTGACGATATATTTTTTCTAAAGGACAAAAATTAAATAAATCAGAGGCAATTAAATCACTTAAAACTAAACCACAGCCAACTGATGGTAATTGGTCTTTATCGCCAACTAAAATCAACTGAATATTATTGGTTAAACCTTTTAATAAGGCATCAAAAAGATTAGTATCTATCATACTTACTTCATCGATAATGATTAAATGATGATAATTTTTATTTAGTTCATTAACTTGAAATTCATTAGTATCTTTATTCCATTTTAAATATTTATGAATGGTGGAAGCCCCTAAACCAGTAGCCTCACTAAGTCTTTTAGCAGCCCGGCCAGTAGGCGCTAAAAGAGCAATATGAGCCTCGACATTATTTGGTCCTAATTTATACATTTGCATATAAAGGCTAGTTATGGCTTTAATTATAGTCGTTTTACCTGTACCGGGTCCACCGGTAATAATACTAATCCGACTTTCTAAAGTTTTTTTAATCGCGGCTAATTGGGTGGTATCATAAGTTACACCTAATTTTTCTTGAAGCTTTACCACTTCAGTATCAAACATACTAATATTTTTATTAACAATAGGCATGTTATTAATATGAATTAAAGTCTTGGCGATATCAACTTCCATTTTATAAGTAGTGTACAAGTAAATTCTTTTATCCTTAATATATATATCATTATTATTTTGTAAATCTAAAAGAATATTAGGCAAATTATCATCAGTTAAAATGCCAAAATAACTCTTTAGTCCATCTCTTAGTTCTTCTTCAAAAAAATAAGTATCGCCATTTTTTATTTCTAACTCTCTTATAGTTTCTAAAAGACAATTTTTCGTTCGTAAATAATCATCGGGAATACCAAGATTCATATAAACATTATCTAATTTTCGAAAGTCAATTATTTCTCTTAAAGCGTAGGGATTAGATTTCGTAATACTAAGAGCATTGGGTCCAAATTTATTAATAATGTTTAAAGCCTCGCTAATGGAAAAGCCTAATTCTTTTAAGCCAATCAACATCTCATCAGTATTGGCAACTTTCATTAACGAGCGATATATTTTTTCGGCTTTCTTTTCGGTCATTTTGGGAACAGTAAGTAAAACTTCGGGATTTTCTTTGATTTTTTTTAAACAATCTTCTCCTAAAGTATCAACTATTAAAGTAGCGGTTGCCTCCCCGCATCCCTTAACTAAATCACTAGTTAAAAATTCAATTACCGCATCTCTTCCTTTAACTTCTACTCTTTTATAGTCAGTAACATTATATTGATAACCATACTTATCTTTATATATTAAATTACCTTCCATTTCATAATTATCCCCAATTTGGAGATTAGCAAAATAACCGGTAAAATGGACTGTTCTTCCGACAAAATCTTCCATTTCTTTATCGCTTGTTTCTTTTACTCTTATAACACCTACTTTATAGTTACTATCTGATTCATAGATAATTACTCTTATTTTTCCTTTAATACTACCCATGTTATCACCTGTTTTTCTATTATAAGTTAATTAATAAATTAAGTAAATATAGAAATACTAAATCATTTAAGTTTTTACTTTAACTTTGATATATTATTTTTTTAAAGACTATTTTTTTAGTTAATTAAGGTATTTTTCATAGAATTTAATACTCTATGAATCCGAGTTTTAAGGTCATATTTTTAATTTATATATAAACTATACCATAATTTTACGGCATTTTAAAGTAAATATTCGTTGTTATTGTAGTCAAATTTCTAGTCAATTATTTTCTTTTAAGTCTAAGTGTTTCCTAAGTTTAATTAATATATTCGTGGTCAAAAAGATAAATATTTTCTAGTCAAAATTTCTAGTCAAATTTTATAAAAGCTAGGTGAATACGGACTTTAAAGCCCATTTTTCATAGAGTATTAAACTCTATGAATCTGAAGTTTTAGTAAATTACCATTATAGTCATTAAAAAAGGAAGTTTTATATATGAAAAAGAATATTTTATTAATTAGTTTGTCATTAGGAATATTAATTATTTTAGGAATTGGTTTTTCTTATTCTTTATGGAATATCAGTGTAAGTCAAGATAATATTAATGTTGCTACGACTAAATGCTTTAATGTTGAAATTACTAGTCAAAAAAACAATATTGCTTTAGAAAATGCTTATCCTATTAGTAATGAAAAGGGTAAGAAATTAACCCCATTTAGTTTTACAATTACTAATACTTGTAATATTTTTGCTAGTTATACTGTTAATTTAGAAAGTTTAAAAGATACTACTTTATCTAGTAAATTTATTAATGCAATGATTAATAATGAAGAAATTAAAAGATTAAGTGATTATGAGACAACTGATACGGTAAATACTGGTAGTATTGAAAGCCATACTCTAGCTAAAGGTTCTTTAGGTAGTGGTGATTCTGAGGGTTATACTTTAAGAGTTTGGATAGATTATGATACAACCATGGAAGATTTAGATAATGAGACAAAAACTTTTAAATCAAAAATTGTCGTTAAAGCCCAACCTAGTAATTGGAACCCCATAGATGAGGGATACACTACTTTACATGATGCCATTTTAGCTAATGAGTATCAAACTACTCCCGAGGCAGCAATTAAAAAAATAGAAGCTAAAGGAACACCAAATTTTAGTGAAACTGCTCCGATTGTTGAATGGGAAAGTACAATAGGTGCTAAAACATCTATTACTGTTTCAAAACCACATCCAAGTATAATTGGAAATAGCAATTATGGTGGTCAAAATTTAATGAACGATGATGATAAATTAGGGCTTGGAACTAATTATATCTTTAACCAAAAAACAGGTAATTATATCATTGGAAATGTCAAATATTTAGATCCGACTGAAATTGACTATAATGGTGATTACTACTACTGTTATGCTGGCACTAACATAAATAGCGATGGTATTATAAGTACTTTTGATAATTTTGATTGCACTACTCTATATAAAATCACAAGTGCCTCAAAAAAAGCAACAGGTGAAGAAAATACTAATAAATATCGTATTACATATACCCTTAATGCAATAAAAATTATTCAAAAAGAAACGGAAAGTGATAAATCAGATAAAGGCTTATATAAAGCTGAAGACGATTACGGAATAACCTATTATTATCGTGGTAATGTAAAAAATAATAATGTTTACTTTGCTAACGCTTACTGGCAAATAATTAGAATTAATGGAAACAATTCAATAAGATTACTCTACAACGGTACAAATATTAACGAAAATAATAATATTGGAAATAGTAATTTTAATGATAATAAATATAATCCTGCTTACGAGGGATATATGTATGGTAATATTATTGATACTAGGGAAAATATGATTAAAAATGAGGTTAGTTCAACTATAAAAGAAGTTTTAGATAATTGGTATAAAAATAATATTTTCAATAAAAATTTCAATAACTATATAGATGACGCTGGTTTTTGCAATAGTAGAAAAATTTTCTCTGGCGATGGAGAAAGTTTACTAAAAAACACTTTTTATAGAAATAATGATTACAATGTTTCATTTAAATGTCCAAATGTGGATAATGACCTATTCACCAATAGAAATGCCAGTATTGGTAATAAAGCACTTACCTATTCAATTGGCCTACCCACTTATGATGAATTAATGGCTGCTGGCTTAAATCCAAATAGTATTAATAGATTATCATATGCCTATTCTCTAGATAACTATTGGTCAATAACTCCTTCTTATTATGATGCTGGAGCAGGTTGTATTAAGCACTGGCATTTAAATAGTGACGGCTATTTAGATTTAAATTATCGATATGGCAATTATACAGTAAGACCGGTAATTTCTTTAAAATCAAATGTTGAAATATCTGGTGGAATTGGTACCATTAATGAACCATTTATGATAAAAACAGAATAGAAAACAAAAAACTTGGGATTTTCTCTCAAGTTTTTACTTGCTTATCTTTAATTAGTTTTAGCTTTTTTTAATTTTGGGCCTTGTTTACTATTAGAATATTCTTCTTTTACAAATTCATCAAAAGCATTTTTCTTTATTAATTCTGAGAAAACATCGCCGTCGCTAGCCTCAATTAAGCATTTATTATAAAATTTTTCAGCTACTTCATTTAAAGTGCTATCTTCGTTATCATAGTTTGCACATAAAGGATTAGCTTTATATAGCATTTGATTACGACTAGCAAACCCCATTAAATTATTACCTAGAAAATCTAAAACGTTGGCTGTTGACCCAAATTCTTTAATATTTGCTTGAACACTTACAAGTTCTTCCATTAACTTTTTGTATTCATCAGTACATTTTAAAACTGGAAATGATTCTTCATTTAAAACTTTGTCAAAACTACCGACTAAAAATTTAGCTGATTTGGCATCAATATCCATCATGCTTTTTATAAAATTTAGTATACGGTTATAATCATCATAAGTTAATTTATCAGTACACCCAATATAAACCATGTAGCCTTGTACTTTCTTAAAATATTGTTGTAAAGCATCACGCATTCTTCTTACAGTTTTATTTGGACAATCAGTATTAGCTTTTGTAAATTTTGCCATATCATCTAAAATATCCTGAACATTTAAAGCGTTTTCCATAATTTTCTTAAAAATCAAAGACTCATAAAATCCTAGCTTATATGTCCGTTCCATTAATATCTCCCCCTATAATTGAGCACTATACTAGCACTCATTTCACTCTGTGTCAACAAATTTTTGAGAATAATCCCTAGTTTTAATTTTTGCTTTTCTTTTTTAATTTTAACTTTGATTCATCATCACTCTTTGCAGATTCTTCCTTAGTAAAATCGTCAACCATATCTGATTCTTCTATTTCTGCTACACCTTTTCTATAAAAATCACCAGCTAAATATTTTGGATTTTCATCTTTAATATCACAGCTTTCATACATTGGATTAGTATCATATAACATTTGACTACGACTAATAAAAACAATTATATTTTCTTCTAAAAATTTTAAAACATCAGTGGTTCCAAGAAAATCCAGCTCTATTTTACTGCGCATGTCTTCTGATTCTTTTATAAACGCCTGATATTCTTCTGCAAATTTCAAAGCAGGAAATATTTCTTCTTCTAGGGCATTTGTAAAAACATTTAACCAAGTTAAAGCATTACTTTTGTTATCTTTCCATATACTACTAATAAATCTTCGCAATTTTCCATAATCTACAGGCGTTAATCTATCAGTCCTATGATAATATTTCAAATAGTCTTTTACTTTTCCATAATATTCTTGTAAATATTCACGGATTATTGCAATTAATTTATTATGGTAGCTAGTTTCCTTAACTATTAATTGATTTAACTGACTTAAGATACTATTAATCGTCTTAGCATTGCTCATAATAATATCAAAAATATATGATTCAGTACTGTTCAAATGGTAAGTTTCTTCAAAGTCCTCTGATTCACTTTGCCATTTTTCTTGATAATAAAAATAGTCATCATCAAAATTAGTTGCTTTATTATCGCCATAAAAATCAGTATCTTCAATTTCTTTAGAATGATTTTTTAATACTGTGCTATAGGCCTCATTTATCTGCTTCATCTTAGCATTATAGTTTTCTCTTTCGGTATCCGAATGTAAATCCGGGTGATTTTGTTTAGCAAGTTTTCGATAAGCATTTTTAATTTCTTCTTCTGTGGCATTTATTGGAATACCTAATATTTGATATGGATTCATAGTAATCCCCCTTCACAATACTTGCTATATTAATACATTTTTTTCTATATATCAATAAAAACTTAATTAAGATAGAAAAAAGCTGCTACAGGATTTCTATATTTCTGCAACAGCTTTTTATCTAAAAAACAACATATAAAGAGTAAATATAAATAGAATACCAAATGTTATCCAGCCATTAATGCTACTTTGTTTATCAGTTTTATTTTTAACGCCAAGACCCATGGTAATAAAAACACCACCAATTAAGCCCCCAATATGAGCATAAAAATCAATGTTAGATACTACTAAACTCAAAGCTAAGTTAAGAATAATAACAGGGATAATTTCATTATATAAGGCTTTACCCATATATAGTCGGTAATAATAGCCAAAATAACACAAAGCTCCCATAAGGCCAAATATAGCCCCACTGGCTCCTAGTGACCAACCGGTATTAAAGATACAAGAAAACATTGAACCAATAATACCACTTACAAGATAAATAAGTAAAAACTTCTTCTTACCAAAGTAATTTTCGGTAGCACAGCCAATTACATATAAAGAATACATATTACATAGTAAATGCCAAATAGAACCATGCATAAACATACTAGTAATTAACCTATAAGCCTGACCATTTCTTACTAAAGTACCGTTAACAGCGCCACAAGCCGTTAAACTAGGAAAGAATATTTGTAAAATATAAATTAAAGTACAAAGAGCCATTAAGACATAAGTAACCACAATTTTTTTAGGCTTAAATACTTCTTCATATTTTCTATTTTCTTTGGCTGTCTTACTATTAATATCATTGGTAACATTAACGATTAAATCAACATCATTATCCGTATTAATAATATCTTTTTCAATATTAGGAAAAGCTTCTACTACAGTTTCATTATGTACTAAATCTTGGGTATCATTTACTTTAATATTATCAATGTAATTAATACTATCTAATTTAACATTATCATTTAAATCTAAGAAAATATTTAAAACATTCATCTTCCAAGATAAAGTCTTTTTCTTTATTTGTTTTGCCACATTATTTGTTTTATATATATCAAAATTAAATTGTTCTTTATTATGTATATAGTTAGAATTAATTCTTATTATCTTATATGGCCCTTCAACATTTTCTAGCCACACTTCATTTCTTACACCATTTACTACTATTGGGGTATAGTTTTCTTTAGTAACTAAGAAATGTACTAATTTCATGACAATTTCATCTTTTTTATCCATACTAATTGAACTCATTTTTACCACCTTCTATTATTTTATTATACTTCATATAATTAGTAAAGGAGTATTTATGACCACTATTACTATTATCTTATTTATCATTTCATTTGCTCTGCTTAACTTTTCTTTAATCTCCATTTTCTATCACAATAAGTTTACTAATGATACTATTTATTTTATCTTAAGTAATTCTATTATCTTAGTTAGTATTTTATTATTTTACTATTACTTTAATGATTATTATTTATCATTACTCTTTAGCACTTTTTACCTTTTAAATAATGCTTGTTTATCTATTGAATTAAAGAAAGTTAATAGGAAATATTTTTGTTTAAGTATTCCTTACCTTTTATTTAATCTTTATTTTTTATATCTTTTAACTTTTAAGTTATAATTAATCTTTAGTTTTCTCCTAATTCTTCTTCACTATCTAACTTATCTAAAAAGTCTTGAAAATACTTAGGAACATCTCTTTTAAAATACATTTTTTCTTTAGTTATGGGGTGAATAAACTCCATACTATAAGAGTGGAGAAATTGACCAAAATCACCAATACTTTTATTTGCATACACGGGGTCATTATATACTGGATAGCCAATATATTTAGTATGCACTCTTATCTGATGGGTTCTTCCTGTTTCTAATCTTGCTTTAACTAAAGTAAATCCAGCTTTATATCTTTTTAATACTTCTAAATGGGTAACGGCTCTTTTACTGTTATTTGGAGTTACAGCCATTCTTAAGCGATTTTTTTCATCTCGGCCAATAGGAGCATCAATGGTTGCTGTATCATGGGGAAATATCCCACATAAAAGGGCAATATACTCTCTTTTAATACTATGTTCTTTAAAATACTGTCCTAGTATTTCATGAGCTTTATTGGTCTTAGCCACTATAATAAGTCCTGATGTATCTTTATCAATCCGATGAACAATTCCCAGTCTTTCACCATTAATATCAGATAATTTATCGGTATAGCTTTTTAAGGCATTAACCAGAGTATGGTCTTTATTACCATTACCAGGATGCACGACCATACCACTAGGTTTATTAACAATAATAATGTCATCATCTTCATAAACAATATCTAAAGGATAATCCCAAGGTGTAATATCTTTTGTATCAATTTTCACATTATTAATGGTAATTTCATCCCCACATTTTACTTTATAACTAGGTTTTATCTTGCTACCATTTACTAAAATATCCCCATTTTTAATTAAATTTAAAATTAAGTTTCTTGAATAATCCGTATTATCAGCAAGATACTTATCTATTCTTACATCATTTACATCCACTATCATTTCTTCTGTCCCCCAGTAATCATTAAAATCATTAATATTATTCCTAAAGTAATACAAATATCCGCTAAGTTAAAGATTGGAAAATTTATCCCTAAGATAAAAGTTTCTAAATAATCAATAACATAACCTCTAAATACTCTATCTATTAAATTACCTAGTATTCCCCCTAAAATTACGCCAAATAATATATCATACTTTTTAGCCTTTGGTAAATCTTTTCTTAAATTAAATAAAAAATATATTAATATAATACTAAATAATAAAATTAAATATCTTTTATTTTCTAAAAAGCTAAAAGCTACTCCATAATTATAAACTTTATGAATATTAAATAATTGGGGTATTATTTCTACAAATAATACTTTTTTATCAATTACAAATTTAATTATTTGGTCTAATAAAGCTATTAAAATAGTTATTATAATACTGGTTTTCATAACATCACTTGTTTATTATATCATAATATCAACTAAAATAACATCTTCCCCGATTCTTTTTATTTGTTTAAAAGTAATAGTCGTTTCATTATCTTTATTAAACAAGTTATTTAAGCTTCCCTTTTTTTCAATACTTAAATATTCAATAACCCCCGCTTCATTTATAACAGCATCAATTATTCTTCCTATTCTTTTACCATCATTAATATTTACGATATCTTTAGTCTGTAAATCTGATAAACGCATTATATCACCTAATTAATTATATTGAAGAGTTATCTATTTTTTGCTAAAATAACTATAGAAAGGACGATTAATATGTACGATTATGCTTATAAAACAAGTGTTGGTGGCTATTACACTTTTAAACTAGTAGCATTTATTATTGCCATTGCCGCAACCATCATTATTTATACAGTTTTTATGGATAAACGCAACAAAGATAGTTATAGTAATCCTTTAAAGAAGTTATTTGATTTTTTGCATTTTAACAAGTTCTTTATGGAACCTATTTTAAAGATTACTTATATCTTTTGTAGTCTATATTTAACTATTACTGCTTTTGGTTACATTGGTACTTCCTTCTTATTATTCCTTTTACTTTTAGTCTTAGGAAATATTATTTTAAGAATGGTCTTTGAAGGCTTAATGGTTATTTATAAAATTTATCTAAATCTAAATGAGATAAATAAGAAAATGAAATAATTATTTAATAATATGACGAAGAGTGCTTATCGCACTTTTTTCTATTCTAGAAACTTGGGCTTGACTAATATTTAGGGTAGCTGCTATCTCTTCTTGTGTCTTACCCATAATATATCTGTCTTCTAAAATTATCTGTTCTCTTTGTTTTAAACTAGTTAGGGCTTTTCTAAGGGTTAAGAGCATATCTTTATCTTTATCTAGACTTTTATCGGCTAGTTTATCACACAAATAAATCGTATCGCCCCCATCACTATAGATAGGTTCAAAAATACTTACTGGCGCTACTAAAGAATCCATGGCTCCTTTTATATCGTATAAACTAAGTCCTAAGGCTTTGCCTATTTCTTCCCATGAAGGTTCTTTATCATGCTCTTTTAAATACTCCTCTTTAAATTTTAAAATGCGATAAGCGTTATCTTTAATTCCCCTACTAATTCGTACTGATGTATTATCTCTAATATATCTTCTAATCTCTCCCATAATAAGCGGCACCGCATAAGTTGAAAACAAGCAGTTATAATTAATGTCAAAATTATCCACGGCTTTAATAAGACCAACACAACCAATCTGGAATAAATCATCAACATTATACTTACTCTTATCAAATCTTTGTACTATAGATAATACTAAACGCAAATTGCCATTTATTAAAGTATCTTTGCTTAGGGTATCACCATCATACATTTTAATAAATAATTCTCTCATCTCTTCATTAGTTAGTGTTTTTAGACTACTGGTTTTAATACCTGCAATATCTACTTTATATCTTCCCATAACATCACCTAACCAAATTATGGAAATTTTTCTAAGGTTTTATACATTTAAAATTAAAGAACCTAAAAAAAGTTATAAAACATTTAATTTTACAACTTTCTAACCAGCCTTTTTTGAGCAGCCGTATCTATCATGATTCGTATGTTCTTTTCATATTGGCTATACTCTTCAACATTAGCCTTAACATCTTCGGTAATCTTTTCATCATCCAAATTTGTATCTAATATTTCTTCAATCTTTTTATCAATTGAATTTTTAAGTTGTTGTTCTAAATGGTTTTGCTTATTATCAGAAACTTGCTCTTCATTATTAGCCTCTTGCATTTTTACCATTTCTTCAATTTTTAAGTAAGCATTTAACTGTATTTTAGCAAGTCTAGAGTAGCACTCTTGGCGTTTAAAAAATGCTAAATCTAAGTCATGGGTTTCTTCGGGACTAATCTTTACGTAGGTGTAAGTTATTTCTCTAATTTGGGCTAAATCACTTTGATAGCTAGGGTACTTAGCAGCAATAATATAATCGATAAGATTATTAACATAGTTTAAAAACAAATTTTCTTCTTTGCTATCAGAAACATTAATATAGGTTCTGGTTTTATTTATTTCAGCCTCTAACGTTTTTTTGATTTCTTCAATACGTTTAGAAGCCTTTTCATCATTATTTTTTTCTACTATGGCGGTAATTACTGCTGATATAGGAAATGATGAAAAAAGCCAAGCAATGGTAAGAGCAAATTTAACTGTGGGCTTTGTTTTTGAACTGTAAAGAAAAATGGAATTATATCTATGTCTGTACCAAAATTCATTTTTTAAAACATTATTATAACAAATTAAGGCTTCTTCTTTGGTGGAACAATATCCTTTTATTAGAAAATTTTCAACAACATGCCATTCTTCAACAGTACAATTATTTCCGGCGCGAGTACCAAGTAAATCAAATTCTGTTACTAATTCCATATTAAATCACTTCTTTCTATTTAAAGTTAACCCCTGTCCTTTATCATTAAAATCACTAGTAAAATCTATATCATATTTGGGGTTATCATCGATATTTAAAGTATCCAATTTTCTATCAACAATATTTTGAATCTGATAATTAATCTCTTTACTCCTTTGATAAAACTTTATTTTATTTTCAATCTCAAGGTCCAAAATTTTTTTAAATATTACTACTTTTTCGGCTACGGTTAATATTTTTTTAGACTTAATATCTATAACATATTGATGTGCAATATTTTGTAATTCATATAAATCACTTTGGTAGCCAGGATATTTTACTTGGGCAATTATATCTAAAGTACTGGAAATTTCTTTGATAATTTCATCATCTCTTTGGTAAATATCCTTTACTTGTTCTTTCAATTGGCTTTCAAACTCAGATAAAATTGTTTTTGCCGCCTTATGCTTTTTAATACTAATTATTTTATTTACCACTCTATAAAGAATAATATCGCTTACCAAGAAAACGGCTATAACTTTGGGCATTTTGTCAGTAAATACTGCGAGCAAGAAAATAAACTTAAGGAAAGCACTTACCGCTTCTGCTATTATATCGTTTGTAGAGATAGCATCTACTAGACTAGTCTCATACCAGTCATGATTTTCTAACATATTTTTATAGCAAATAATTTTTTCTTCTAGGGAATTGCAACCACCACATAAAATAAAGTTCTTCACTATTTTCCATTCTTCATCAGTAGATTTATTCAAATATCTAATATCTTCTAATTCTGTACCTCTTATCCATTCCATGCATTATCC
>CAKOMC010000011.1 GCA_934096535.1 uncultured Bacilli bacterium
TAGTCAAATTTCTAGTCAAATGGCCTTTCATGCTAGGTTTTACTGGGCCTTTTCATAGAGTTTTTAACTCTATGAAACTGAAAATACGGCAAAAAGGAGTTTTTAATATGAAAAAGAAATGTTTTATTTTAAGCTTATTATTATTTTTAGGAATAATTTTATTATTCGTTATTTATAAAAATAATCACTATTTAAAGTCTAAAGATACCGTAGCTGTCTATATGAATGATGAGTTAACTACCAATATTCCCACAAAAGAAAATTCATCTTTTGTTAAAGCTGATTGTGATAGTGATGTCAATTATTATTGGGATAATTCTAACTGGGGCTTATTCTTAAAAAATATTAATAAAAAGACCAAATGTAATCTTTATTTTAAAAGTAAAGATAAAATTACAATTGCTGAAAAATCTTTTGTCGTTGATGAATACACCAAATGTCCCCAAAAGTATTTTAATAATGATTATAATATTACTGAACTAGAAGATGAATATGGTTATTTTTGTGAAACTGACGACGATTTTGGCACTAGCTACTACTATAGAGGAGTTGGCACTAATAACAATGTTTACTTTGGTGGCTTTTATTGGCAACTTATTAGAATTAATGGTGATGGTTCTATAAGATTACTCTATAATGGTAATGTTAAAAATGCGGAAGGTACAGTCAAAACAATTGGTCAATCCCAATACAATTATCCTTCTAACAAACCAGCATATGTTGGTTATATGTATGGAAAGAATGTCAATACATATGAAGAAAGTATCAAAAATGAGGTTAATTCGGCAATCAAAGAAGAAGTGGATAATTGGTATTTTAATAACCTATTAAATACAGAATTTGAAAAATATATAGCAGATTCAGGATTTTGTAACGACCGAACTTTATATGGAGGTAACGGAATTACTGCCGCAACTTTTAATGGTTATAATAGATTAATAAAAAGTAAAAATCCTACTTTAACATGTCCAAATAAAGATAATGATTTATTTACTACAGTCAATTCCATCATCGGTAACAAGGCCTTAACTTATCCAGTAGGATTAATGTCTGCTGATGAAACATTATTTGCTGGTTCTGTTAGTGGCCTCGCTATAAATGAAAATTCATATTTATATAGTAACAACTGGTATTGGACAATGACCCCAATAAATTATGAGTATGCTGATTGGGAAAAAGATTATATTGCCAGAACTTACACCGTAGGATACAAAGAAGATACTGGTCTTGAAACTTTCGTAGAAAGTTCATATAATATTCGCCCTGTAATAAATATTAAAGGTAATATTCTAAATAAAGGAGACGGTTCCGTTGATAATCCATTTAGGATTGAGTAATTACACTTAAAATAATAATTTGATATAAATAAAAGAAGTAAGAACTCTCTCCTACTTCTTTTAAAAAACAATAAATTATTTTATAAACATCGCATCGCCAAAGGAAAAGAAACGATAATCATTTTTTATAGCTTCTTTATAAGCATTTAAAATGTTTTCTCTACTTGATAAAGCACTAACAAGCATTACTAAAGTTGACTTAGGTAAATGAAAATTAGTAATCAAAGCATCAATGGCCATAAATTTAAATCCCGGATAAATAAAGATATCAGTATTGCCAGAGCACTCCCTAAATTCTCCATTATACTTATGTGCAACAGTTTCTAATGTACGACAAGAAGTAGTACCAACACTAATAATTCTTCTACCTTCTTTTTTAGCTAAATTCAAAATATCAGCTGTTTCCTTAGACATCATATAAAATTCACTATGCATTTTATGTTCTAAAACATTTTCTTCTTCTACTGGTCTAAATGTTCCTAATCCTACATGAAGAGTTACAAATGTAACTATAACTCCCATATCTTTTATTTTATCTAATAATTCATTAGTAAAATGTAGTCCTGCTGTTGGAGCGGCTGCTGATCCCTCTATTTTGGCATAAACCGTATTATATCTAGTTTTATCTTTTAACTTTTCATGAATGTATGGTGGAAGTGGCATTTCGCCAAGTTTATCTAGTATTTCATAGAAAATACCATCATAGATAAATTCCACATGAACAATACCCTCTCCCTTAATTTCTAAGACTTTAGCTTTAAGTAAGCCATTACCAAACGATACAATCGTTCCCACATGTAATCTTTTCTGAGGTCTAGCTAAACATTCATATTTCTTATTACCTAAATCATTTAATAACAGCAATTCAATATGAGCCTTAGTTTCTTCCTTTTCCCCAATTAAGCGAGCAGGAATAACTTTCGTATTATTTAAAACTAAAACATCACCTTTATGTAGATACTTCGTTATATCTTTAAACACCTCATGAGTTAGTTCACCTGTTTTCTTATCCATAACGAGTAGCTTAGAATCAGTTCTATTTTCTAATGGTGTTTGAGCAATTAACTCCTTTGGCAAATCATAATCAAAATCATTTATATTCATTTTAAAACCTCTTTATTTGTATTTTTTTGCATTTCCTTTAAAATAATACTCTAAAATTTTGGTAAAATCAACCTAATTTAAGATAATCTCATAAATAAAATTACATATTAAATTACTAATTACCACTGCGATCACGGCGGCATCGTATGGATTTATTTGTAAAAAGATAAAACTAATTATCCCTACTAACAAACCATATATTCTTTTAAGCTTTTTTCCTATGGGACTACTAATATTTATGGTACTAATAAAGATAAAGCTAAAAATTACGGTACTATTTAAAGTTAATTTTATTAAATCAATTATACTATTATTAATAACCCCATATATTCCTAAAGCTAAACTATATCCAATTAAAGCATACCAAGGTATATCTTTCTTATAAATATCTACATTACATAGTAATAAATAACTTAAGATAAGAACAACTAAATTAGTACTGCCAATAGAGCCAATACTAGCTCCCCATACTAAATCACTAGTTTTATAAATACTAGCTACTTGCTCTTGATATAAAGATAAATAATTATTTTTACCCATCACCATCAAAATCAAGGTTATTATTAATTTAAAAATAGCAACACTATTAAAATGATAATTATTTAAATGTTTTCTTAAAATATTATATATTAATACTACTAATACATCGATAAAATAAGGAATTCTAATCGGTAATAAAAGGGTTAAAAGGACTATTTCATAATAGTAATAAGGATATTTATCTTTCACTATAAATTGGATAAAACAAGTAATTATTATATTAATTAATAGTAACCACCCTACTTTAAAACTGCTTACTAAAGATACTAAATTCTTACTGTAATCTAGATAGCCAAATTTATACCAACTAAAGATAACTACTGGTATTAAAACTCCCAGTAATATGCCTTCATAAGTCTTATTGGTTGCTGTTCTTCTTAAAGTATTACTCATTATACCCACCTGTTATTAATATTTTTTTATTTGGACAAAGATAGTTGCATAATCCACATTTACTGCATTTTTCTACTTTTAAAGGATTTAAATGCCAGGGACACATCATATAACAAAGTCCACAATTAGAACAATTATATTCACAACTCTTTTTTAAGTTTTTCTTTGATCTTAACTTTTCTTTTTTATTAATAATTATTAGTTCTGTTTCTTTAGTTAAAACATACTTATAATCAATTTTTTGATTAATCAAACTATTATTTAAGCTTATATCCACTTCATCAGGATTAATATTTAAAAATTCTAAAACTTCTTTTAAGATAGTATACTTTAAAACTTTTAAAACGAGAACTTTTACATTACCCCAAATAGTAATATATAAATAATCATTACTAGTATTTCCTAATTCATAATATAAATTTAATACTTCTTTAAGATTAACTATATCCCTTGAATTAATCCTTAAATATTTACTTAAAATATCTTTATATCCTAAAGAAAAATAATCATTAATAATAGTTAGTTTTATCTTTTTATTTTCTAATTTTTGATACTTTTTAATCATGGTCTCATAACTGGCAGGAATAACTATTTTTATTTCTTTCATACCATAATTATCTATTAAGAGGGTAAATACTTCTAATAGTTTATCCTCTTCTTTATCCAACAGATAATAATTATTAAAACAGTTAGGATCTTTATCAAAAGCATTAACATAAAGAATTTTATTATTAGTATTATCATTAAATTTAGTAGTTAACAAAATAGATAACCGTTCTTTTTCTTCTGATTCTAGCGTTTTCTTTATCTTTGGCTTACTATTACTTTTTATATCTTTATTATTTTTAATAATCAAGTAGTTATCAGTATTATTAACTGCAGTTGCGATGATATTACCATTAATTGGTATTTTAATATCTTCAATATAATTGTCTTTTGAAACCGCTACTTTAGGAAATGAAGTCTTTTCTTTGATAGGAATAAAAATGAAATTTGGTTCTAAATATTCTAGATAAGTAAGAGGTATTGTAATTTTTTGTTCCTTACGAATATTAATCATCAACATCACTCTTTTTATTTTTATCTTTATCTTCTAAATAAGCTGTTAAATATTCTTTTAAAGATGCTGCAGTTTTCTCGGGAATAATCTGGCTTAATTCTTCAGCACTCGCTCCTGCAATATTTTTAACGCTCCCGTATTTTTTAATAAGTTCTTTTTTTCTTTTAGGACCAATACCCTCTATGTTATCAAGTACACTACTTATTGAGCCTTTGGAACGAATTGTTCGGTGATAATTAATGGTATAACGATGCACTTCATCTTGCATTCTGGTTAAATAATGGAAAAGATTAGAAGTCGTATCAATATTTATTTCTTTTAAATTGCTATCTATTAAAACATTGGTACGGTGATGATTATCTTTCTTTAAGCCAACAACTCTAATATGTAAGTTTAGCTGGTCTAGCATCTCTTTAGCGGCATGAATTTGCGTTTCTCCACCATCGGTAATAATTAAATCGGGCATAATACTTTCTTCAATTAAAGCGCGGTTGTAGCGACGATAAATAACTTCTTGCATAGTATGATAATCATCGTTTTTATCAACTTGGATTTTATATTTACGATACTCACTTTTCTTAGGACGACCATTAATGAATACTACCATTCCTGAAACGGCAAAGGTTCCAAAAAGATTAGAGTTATCAAAAATATCTATTCTGGTTATATGAGGCATATTTAAAACAAAGGCAAGTTCTTCGTTAGCTTCATAAGTTCTTTTTTCATCGGCTTCAATTAATTTAAACTCGTTTTCAAAATTAATCTTTGCATTAGTTAAAGCCATATTTAAAAGTTCCTTCTTTATTCCTTTTTCAGGAATAATAAACTTGGCATTTAAAGTACTACTTAATAATTCTTTATTCAAAGTATCGGGAATTAATATTTCTTTAGGTATTTCATTGCGTAAGTAAAAGTTAGCAATAAAAGATTCAATATCATCAATGGTATCAATCGCTAAAACATTATTTTTATTACCTAATAATTTACCATTTCTAATATAAAATATTGTTATGGAGGTGTAACCATTACGCGTATAATAGTTAATAACATCGCGATTAACCAAATCATGGAGTTCAACTTTTTGCTTTTCAGTAATATAATCAATATATTCTAACTCTTGTTTAAGTTCTAAAGCCATCTCAAAATTTAATTGTTTACTATAGTTTTCTATCTTTTCTAAGATTTTATTTCTTAAAACAGTAGTATTACCTCGTAAAAAGGATAATATTTCTTGTTCCATTTTACTTACCCTGTCTAAATCTAGTTCTTTAGAACAGTAACCTAAGCATTCGTGAATATGGTAATACAAGCACACTTCTTTGGGCATACCATCACATTTTTTCAGAGGATACAAACGGTTAATTAAATTAACAATCCTTCTGGCGGCATAAGTATTGGGATAGGGTCCAAATAAGTAATGGCTATCTTTCTTTTTGATATTTAAATATCTTGATATTTTTAAACGAGGATATGGTTTAGAAATATATTCAATATAAGGATAAGACTTATCATCTCGAAGCATTATATTATATTTAGGATTATATTTTTTAATCAAGTTAATTTCTATTAAAAAGGCTTCAGTCTCACTTGTTGCCACTATATATTTAAAATCTTTAATATTTTCAACTAATTTTTTAGTTTTACCAGTTTGTTCTTTATTAAAATAAGATGCTAACCTTCGATGTAAATTTTTGGCTTTACCTACATAGATGATGGTTCCTGCCTCATCAAGCATCTGGTAAGACCCTGGTAAATTAGGTACTAAATGTAATTTTTCTTTAATTAAGTTTTCCATAATTCTCCTTACTTTCTTCTTATTAATACTTCACTTCCTAAATTATAGAGTATTTTTCTAAATTTTGCTATAATTATTATGGGTGTTTTTATGAAACTTATTAATTCTAATGAAATAATTATTAAAAAATCGCGTTTTTTAGGTTTTTATTATGAAATTTCTAGTCCAGATGAAGTTAATTCTATCTTAGAAAGTCTAAGAAAAGAGCATAAGAAAGCAAGACATTTTCCCTATGCTTATGTTTGTAGTGGAACAGCCAAGAAAAGCGATGATAAGGAACCAACTGGTACTGCGGGCATGCCTATTTATACGGTTTTAGAGCGTAAGAGTATGAATAATACTTTAATAGTAGTTATTCGCTATTTTGGCGGTATAAAGTTGGGAGCTGGTGGTTTATTTCGTGCCTATATGGAATGTGCCGGTAAAGTTATAGAAGAAGCAAAAAAATAGTGGTTGTCCACTATTTTTTAATACTCAATATATTAGTTAGTACCATTAACTTGGCTCATAACTTCTTCAGCAAAGTTTTCTTGTTTTTTCTCGATACCTTCGCCTACTTCATAACGAACCATTTTTTCAAGTTCACAATTATTATTAGCTAAGTAAGTCTTAACATCTACATCGCCATCTTTAATAAATTCTTGGTCAACAAGACAAATTTCTTTAAAGAACTTCTTTAATCTACCAGCAACCATTTTTTCAGCAATTTCAGCAGGTTTTCCTTCTTTCATTGCTTCTTCTTTTAATACTTCTTTTTCTTTTGCTACTCTTTCTTCAGGAACATCAGATTCAAAAGTATATTCTGGTTTCATAGCAGCGGCTTGCATTGCTACATCTTTAGCTACTTCGCTATTATTACCTTTAACTACTGTTAAAGCAGCAATCTTACCACCCATATGTAGGTAGCTTCCAAAAGTAGCATCATCACTCTTAGTTACTACTTCTAGTCTTCTTAGAGATAACTTTTCACCAATTTTAGCTGTTAGGGCAACAACATAATCAGCAATAGTAGTACCATTAACTTCTAGAGCATTAGCTTCTTCAATAGTTGTAGCTTCACTATTTAAAACAGTGTTACCAATTTCATCAACCATTTTTTTGAAGTCTTCATTTTTGGCAACAAAGTCAGTTTCTGAATTAACTTCTAAGATAACTGCTTTATTACCATTAACATAAATGTTAGCAAGACCTTCTGCAGCAATTCTTGATTCTTTTTTGGCAGCCTTAGCAATACCTTTTTCTCTTAACCAATCGATTGCAGCGTCAATATTACCATTAGTAGCCTCTAAAGCTTTTTTGCAATCTAATATACCTAAGTTAGTAGCATCTCTTAATTCTTTTACTAATTGTGCAGTAATCATAAATTTTCTCCTTATATTTAATCTTATTTATTTAAAGATGCGATTAATTCATCTTTTTTCATATTTGTATAGCCTTTAACCTTACGAGATTTAGCCATTGATTTTAATTCTTGAATAGATTTAGATTCTAATTCGTCATTTTTACGCATTTCTTCTAATTCGTTATTGTTTTCTTTAGCATCAGGTGTTTTTGATTTTTCTTTTTCTTCTGTAACATAGTCAATTACTTCTAAACCGTTAGCTTCGCAAATAGCGTTAGTTAAAGCACCTAAAACGATTTTAACTGAACGAACAGCATCATCATTACCTGGAATTACATAATCAACATCATCTGGATCACAGTTAGTATCTACAATACCAAATACTGGAATATTTAATTTTCTTGCTTCTCTGATTGCATTGATTTCCTTTTTAGGATCAACGATAATCATAGCATCTGGTAATTTAACCATTTCTCTAATACCACCTAATAATTTATTAAGTTTTTCATATTCTTTCTTAATTTGAATAACTTCTTTTTTAGGTAATACTTCAAATGTACCGTTTTCTTCCATTTTTTCGATTTCTTCTAATCTCTTAACTCTTCTTCTAATTGTTCTGAAGTTAGTTAAAGTTCCACCTAACCATCTTTCAGTTACATAGAATGATTTTGAACGATTAGCACATTCAATACTTGCTTCTCCTGCTTGTTTTTTAGTACCTACAAATAAGAAAGTACCACCATTTTTCGCAATATCACTAATTTTAGCATATGCTTCTTCCATGCAAGCAAGTGTTTTTTGTAAGTCGATAATATAAATATCGTCTCTTGTTGTGAAGATATATTCCTTCATTTTTGGATTCCATCTTTTGGTTTGATGACCAAAATGAACCCCAGCTTCTAATAAATTACTAATAGAAACTACAGCCATTAAAAATCCCTCCTTCGTTATGCTTCTATTTGCCTCCAAACGATACCTATCACCTCTTCGGCACTCGATAAAATATCTTGGCAAATATGAATATTTGACTTTTAAAGCCATAAGTATTGTATCAAAACCACGATTTAAGTGCAAGCCTTAGAAATAAATTTCCAGAAAAATATGTTATTTGTAAATAATATACTATTCATTTTTGGGCTTTCTTACTAATTTAGGTTGAGATTTAGTTTTACCATCTTCACAAGTTTCTTCATAGTACAACCCATAAGTATATTTTTCTCTTTCAATAGTAGCTAAATGTTTTTGATATTCTGCTTTCTTTTTTCTCTTTATTTCATCTTGCATCTTTTTTGTTTCTAAAGCATTATACTTAATAATCACTTCAACACTACACTTACTAGCATCATCAAAATCATAGACAAAATTACATTCAGTCTTATCATCTAATACTTCTAACTTTTTTTCTATATTGGCAATAACTTTAGCAATCGTTCCTCTTATAAGGGGAAATATAAGTTTAAATTGACGATTATACATAACGCTCTTAAGAGTACCGGATACTTTTCTTATTGATACATCCCAAACGGCTTTGTCAGTAGAATATGTTATGCTCTTCCTTATAGCTTTCTTATCATCTACATCATTTAAAATATTAAAAAGCATTTCATCAAGTTGCTGGTTTAAGTAAATAACATCTGATTTCAATCCTTGCTTTTCGGCTTCTTTTCTTGTGCTTTCTCTAAAATAATCATAGGCATCATAAATACGACCTGATGTTAATAATTCTCTTGGCTTCTTTCCATTTTTATTATTTAAAGAATTTATATATTTTTCTAGAGTGCCTTTTCTTTTGATCCCTTTTAAAAGAAATTGTTTTAGTTTATTCTCTATATCTTCTCTTTTGTCGCCTTGCCAAGTATTCTCAAGAGGTCCTGAAACATCTACAACAGTTAAATTGTTTAAATTACGGCCAATATCATAAGTGATTTTATTAAGACCAAACTCATCAGCATATTCTATAACCACAACTTTATTATAAGCAGGTTCTTCTTGTTCGATTTCTCTTGCAACTTCCATTACAAAAGCATGAAACCCAACGGGATTTTTAGCGTATTCTTTTCTTTCTTCTTCTGACATTTCTTCTAAAAGACCAGATGTCTTTAAAATACTTAATATTTGTGGTCTTACTATATTATAGTTATTTATGTTTTTAACTACAACGAAGATATTATATATTGGTAATAAAAGTGAAGCAAATGTAATTTTAGTCCCATTGGGATTAATTTCTTTTTTTAATTTATCTAACTTTTTACTATCTCTTATATAGCCGGCATCAGCAATATCTTTAAATAATCTAAGCTCATTAGCAAGTTCAGCAGTAATACTAAGAACGATTGTTCCCATTGCAAAAATAATAAATCCTGTTCCCATAAAATCTCTTCCTTTTTCTAAGTGATTATACTAGCACATTGTTTTAAATATTACTATCATTTTTTCGATTTTTTACAAAGAAAATAAAAAAAGAGCCTATTTTACTAAGCCCATTTGCATTTTCCAAGCAATCACTTTAATTGCCAATTCTTTTAAATAATATTCACTTAAAGTCCCATTATTTACATTATCGATAATTTCTTCTATATCTCTAGCAAAATTTTTAGTTATTAAAATATTATTACCAGCTAAAATAGATTTAATTCCCATATCTTTAATATCAGCAGTAGCTCCCATATTTAAAGCATCCGTAATTATCACGCCCTTAAAGTTTAAGGTATTTCTTAAATAATTATGGTTATTTATGGAAATAGAGGCTGGATTATCCTCATCTATTGCGATAACGGTATTATGACTTATCATAATAGCACTAGCCCCTTTATCAATTGCCATTTTAAAAGGTATTAAATCTTCTTCTACTTCCTCTATGGTTCTTGTATCTATTGAGCTACTTTTATGAGTATCCTTATTTTTACCATATCCAGGATAATGTTTTAAGACATTTGTAATGCCACTTTCCTTGGAACTTTCAATAATATTTATTGCAAACTCTCCCGTAAGTTTTGGACTAAGACCAATCGAACGACTATAAATATAATCATTTTTATCATTAGAAATGTCTAGAACTGGTGCCAAATTAATATTGAGTCCTAATTCCTTTAATAGTTCATTTTTCTTAATGTTATTGCTTCTAATTAGTTCAAACCCACCTTGTTTATATAAAGTCCTTGGGGATAAAAAAGCCTTATCAGATAAATTTTTATTACTACTAATTCTAATGACTGTTCCCCCTTCTTCATCTACGGCTAAAAATAAAGGAATTGTAGCTTGTTCTTGTAAGGCATTTGTCATAGCAATTACTTCGTCTTTAGTTTTATTTTTAAAAGCATCACCAAACAAAACTAATCCCCCTAAATGATACTTCTTTATTCCTTCCTTAGAATTAGCATTATAATGAACCATATAAAGTTGACCAACTATCTCTTCTAAAGTCATTTTATCAGCAAGATCCTTTGCTTTAATATAATAGTCTTGATTTAAACTATCTAATTGTAAATTCTTTGCTATTTTTTCAATATTTTTAATAGCAATATCCTGTTTAGTTTTATTTTTATCTATCTTGGTATCATAACTAATTTTTACATAATCATTAACACTATACTCTAGTTTAGGTAGGGTATAAATTATCTCTTGTTTATCACATAAATAACTATTTTCGGAAGTCTCATATATAATTAATCCATCAATTGTATTTTCTTCATTTTCTTTTAAAGTCTCCGTAAATAAGTTACTATTTTCTTTATAATCTTTTTTCTTTAATGTAGTAACCAAGATAAGAACAGTAATAATAATTAATATAATAGCTAATAGTATCTTATATTTTTTCTCCAATTTCATATAATTCCTTTAATCCAATCTTTTTAATACTTTCTTTTGTTCTTCGGTTAAAGACGCTTCTAATTTATTATATCCCTCTATATTATAAATAAACACACTATCTATTAGAAGATCAAAATAATAATTAATCCCAATTTTATTAATTAAATAATCAAGAGTTGGGGCTTCTTCAATATGATTGATTAAATCAATTGCTTCAAGATTATTATTACCACCTTTTTGATATATAAACTGATAATTGCTACCATAATAATAGTAAAATTTAATTAATAAAGCTATAATTTTTTGGTAAAGCCCATTATTATTTTCCTGCAAACGGCCTAATTTTTCTTCTGCATATTGTTTAACTATCTCATCATTTCCATATTCTTTATAAAAATATTTTAAATATAAAAAGAATTCTAATGTATATTTTAATTCTTTACCAATAAAATCACTAAATTTTTTCTCTAAATTCTGGTATTTTTTGGCTTCTTTTTTCTCTAGTTCGATATCTGGGTGTAATTCTTCAATAATTAATGCGGTAGCTTCTTCATTTAGGGCAGCTCTAAATAAAGTATAGTCATAAAATCTTATATCGCGATAATTTTTTATTATTTTACTTAACATTAGTTTTAAATAGTTCATTTGAAAAAAATATTCCTCGGCCATTTCTTCATCATAAGAAATATTATTATAAGTATAACAAAGGGCACTTATATCAAAATCATCTTGCATAACATCATTAAAATCGGTTAGTAAAAAATATTCAATTTGGATTAATTCTAAGTACTTTTTAGCACTTTCACTATCTTTTTTTAAATATTCTCTAAATTTTTCTACTAAAATATCTAGTTTTTTATCTTCGATAGCTTCTCTTTCTTTTATTTTATCTTTTGAAACATTTATGCCATCATAAATACTAAGTAAATTACTAACCATTCTATTTAAAGTAAATTTCATTTTTGCTCCTTAATATCACAAGTGCGCCTTTTTCTTCTTGTTTAATTATACTAGTAAAAGCTGGAAATTAAAAGTTTTTCTTCATCACTTCGTTAACTTTTTTCCCAGAATTTTTTCTTGATAACAAATGACAAAATCATTATTAAAAATAGCACCCCTTATATCAACATTAGAAAAATCATAAGATAAAAAATTAACATCACAGAAATTGCCGTTACTCATATCTTTATTATAAATTGTTTGTGGGTTAATTGCAGCATTAGTGCCAGAAAAATCCAGATTACTAACATCAAACCCCGTAAAATCATAAAACATTAAGTCATATTTTTCTAAAGAATAGATATATTTGCTATTAACTCTTTTAATGCCATTTTTCTCCACCTCAAAGTCATCAGGAACGCTAATTCTAATTTTTTCCTCACGACTCATATTAGCAAGTATACTTTCTCTTTCTTCTCGTAAAGCTGTCATTTCTTGTTCTATTTCTTGAAGTCTGACCTTCTTTTTTTGATTTTCTTGCATGGCTAATTGCTTTTTTAATTCATCTTTTTTGGCCTTTGCTTCTTTTGCGTCTTCCGTGTGTCTTCTAGAATATAAATATTCATCTTTTGCAAGTAACTTTCTATCATCTTTTTTTACCCGACAAGCAAGTGAGAAATCTCCTAAATCAACTATCCTATCTGTAATATAGTAAGTACGACCATTTAAAATGAAATAATCATCATAAAATTTTAAAAAATCTTCATTATTTGTAAGCCAAGTATAACTCTTATCTTTCTTATTAAATAAATAGTAACCTTCTTGCCAGTAAAAAATTTTATGGATATGAAAAATCATAAAATTGAAATATTGTCTTACTGGTTGGTAGGTAGTCTTTATTATTTCTTTAGTTTTATAATCAATATAATAATAATACTTTTTCTTTCTTTTTCTAATTCCTTTTTTAGGACTTACGGTTTCAAAATAGCATGAAAAGTCTTTTTTAGAAAAACCCAAAATATATTTATTTATACTGCGTTCACCTCTATAAAAGGTAAAATCACCATTATTATTCTTAATTGTCTCATACATTTCATGTTCGATATAATTACCATTAACATCAATCGTTCCACCATAAACACTGGCAGTTCCTCGGTAAAATTCGCCAGCTGATGTAAATTGGGGTTTAATTACTTCTTTGCCATCATAATCTAAATAACCATAAAGTCCATTTTCATCCTGAACAAGTGCTCTTCCGCAAGTAAATCTTCCATATAGCTCATATCTTTTATCATTTATAAAACCTAATAATTTATTTTCTTCTAACTGCAATTTTAATTTACCACTAACGAACAAATTATAAATATTTTCATCTACGCATTTTGCTTCTTTAATCTTTATTGAAATAAATTCACTTATTTTCTTACCATTATTATCATAATAAGTTAATTTATCATTATCACTTAATTTATCTCTAACTAAACATTTTTCTTTATTAAATTGTACTTGCAAGCCCTTAGGGTTATAGGCTATTATTTTAATGGTATTTTGTTTTTTCAACCGACAGGCAGCAAGAATTGGTAACTCATATCCATCAAGAAATCTAGCTCTTATTTCCCAAAAGGAATTATTATACCTTATTTCATGTAATATATTTTTACTCTTCAATTTTTCAATTAAATCCTCGGAAATATTTAATTCTTTTAGGACCTCATGTACTTTTTCACTACTAACGCTTTCTAATTTAATAACTTTTTTATTATCTTTAATTGATATCTCATAGACAATATTATTGCCATCATCTTTTAAAATAAGCTTTTCATTACGATTTTCTAATTGCATTGGTGGCCAGTTATAACTTTTTGTTTCTGAGGTACAACTAAATACTAATTCATCGTTATAATCATATAAATAATAATTATCATCTCCTAATGCCCGACGCAACACATAATAACCATTCAAAGCACTAACTATTTCAAAATTTGTTGGATATTTCAAATAAGTGGGATTGCCTTCAATATCATACACATATGATTTATAACCACTTAGACGGTTCATTCTAACAAAAATATGATATAAATCATAATAAGTAAAATTATTTAGTACTTCATTATCTGGCAAGATTATATTTAATTTTGGAACATAATAAAAGCTTTCTTTATGTGGGACAAATACACTTTCTAAATATTTTCTATACAATTCATCATCTGTCATTTAAAAAACTCCTAACAAATATTTATTATACAGCAAAATACAGCAAATAATCTTAAAATAGAACATTTTAACTTATAAATCACATAAAATAGGACATTTCAATTTATAAACCACATAAAATTAATTCTTTGTTTGGCTTAAATTTAAAAAAAGCATTAAAAAATAAAAAAAATAATCAAAAGAAAAAGATATAACTAGAATAAACCAATTATATCTTTAATAGTAATAAATATCATTAGAAGCATTAGAAGGATAAAACCAACAGTATGAAACCATCCTTCGATATTAGCATCTACTCTCTTACCTCTTATCTTCTCAATTAGAACAAATACGATATGACCGCCATCAAAAGCTGGGAATGGTAAGAAGTTCATAAAGCCTAAATTAATAGAAATATAAGCAGTCAAATAAAGAATTTGCGCTAATCCCAAGGCTAGAGACTGATTAACAATGTTATACATACCAACTGGTCCCGATAACGAATTCATGGATAAACGGCCTGTAAATAAGCCATAAATTATGGTAAACATTGATTGGTAAATGCTTTCAAATTTGCTAGCAGCATAGGAAATAGCATGACCAATGCCATGGTATGTTTCCTGATAAATAGTAACGCCAAACACACGGGTTTTATTACCACTTTCATCAGTCGTTTCTTTTGGCGTAACTTTTAAGGTCTCGGTTGTATTATCTTCATGTTTAACTTCAATACTATAATATTCTTTCTTATTATCTAAAGTTAATAAGACTTGTGCTCGGTCCCAAGTTTTTGTTTTCTTGCCATCAATACTTAAAATAACATCACCATTGCGGCCACCAGCTTCACTAAAAGCCGAATTTTCTTGAACGGTATTAATTTTTGGCGTTGTACTAGTTGAACCATAAATTACGCCAATAGCAAACAATAAAACAAAGGCGGTAATAAAATTCATAATGACCCCCGCACTTAGAATCAAAATTCTTTGCCACCAAGGTTTATTGCACATTAATTTTTCTTTAGGGATCTTATCATCATCTTCCATAACTTCCCCCGCTAGTTGTACATAACCACCAATAGGTAAAGCTCTAATGGAATACTGAATACCACTCTTTTTAGAAATATGTTTTAGAATTAATGGTCCCATTCCAACCGAAAATTCATAAACATGAACTCCACATAATCTAGCCACAATAAAATGCCCAAATTCATGAAGTAAAACCAAAATCCCCAACATTAGAATTAATACTATAATACTAATCAACCACATAAATACTCTCTTTTCTATTTTTATTTATAATATTGTACATAACAATGTATATAATAAAACCCCAAAAACCAAACTATCTATTCTATCTAAGATACCTCCATGACCTTTAATAAGATTAGAATAATCTTTTAGTTTATTTTCTCTTTTAATTTTACTAAAGAATAAATCTCCAATCTGACCAAAGACACTTATAAGTATACTCATAACGACTATTCTTAATACACTAGTATTACCAATGACAGCTAAATAATAAAATGTTCCAATAATACTTGCACATATAATACCTCCTAGAAAACCTTCTATGGTTTTATTAGGACTTATACTAGATAATTTATGAGTTCCAATGTAACTACCAATAAATAAAGCAAAGACATCGGTTGCACAAATAATAGCTATAACATATAGTAAAACCCATTTATTAATACTATCTAACATCACCATTGAATTTAGGGCCATACCTAGTAAAAATAATAAGGTAAACATAAAAAGAGTTGTTTCCGTATCATATTTTTTACTAAATATCGTTGGTATTACCATAGCAAATAATAAGAAGGCAATAGTCTGATAAGATACTCCTAAATACAAGGCATAACCATCATTTACAATATAAATTAAAGCCATAAAACTAATAAGTCCCAAAATAATAATGGGTAGGCTTAATTTATCTTTAACTTTAGGCAAAGTAATAATTTCTTTATAAGCTAAAATGGCTACGGCTCCTATTAAAATTTTAAAAGCAACTGGTCCTAAAAAGAAGCCTAGACAAAAGATTAAAGTAATTATCGCCCCACTAATAATGCGGTTTTTCACTACTTTCCACCTCCAAATCGTCTTTCTCTACCATTATATGCTTCTATAGCGCGGTCAAACTCTTTTTTATCAAAATCAGGCCAATAACAATCGGGAAAATACATTTCTGCATAAGCAATTTGCCATAAAAGAAAGTTACTTACGCGGACATCGCCACCAGTTCTAATCATTAAATCTACTGGGGGTAAATCTTGATATAAATATTTTTCAAAAATTTGCGGTGTTAAGTCGTTTTCTTTTAACTTCCCCATATTTATATCCTTAAGTATTTTTTTAGTTGCATCAACTATCTCGGTTTGACCACCATAATTAAGACAAATATTTAAAATACCACCGGTACAATCATTAGTCTCACTTTTTAAATAGTCCATAGCTTCTAGTACTTCTTCTTTTAAAGGACTTCTTCTACCACTAAAAACTACTTTGATATTATTTTCTTTTAATTCCTTACATGAATCTTTAAATTCATTAACAAACAAATTCATTAAATAATCAACTTCGCTTGCTTCTCTTTTAAAGTTTTCTGTTGAAAAACAATAGACTGATAAATATTTAACTCCTTTTTTTAAAATATAATCAGCCATCTTTTTTATATTACTAAAACCGCGTCTATGACCTTCTAATTTGGGTAAAAGATGCTTTTTAGCCCATCTTCTATTACCATCCAAAATTATGGCCACATGCGTAGGTATTTTTATTTCTTTCATTTTTCCTCCTAATAATAATTATATACTGCTTAAAAGCGATAGTCAAAGCTTATATGTTTTCTTTCCATAATTTTTTTATTTTACTTGCTTTTGCCTTTAATTAACATTATTAAAATTTTTATTGACGCATATTGGCCCCTAGCATTTCCATATCTAAAGTTAACTGTTTAATGCGTTCAATTATCCTATTTGCTTTTACTTTATCGATTCCTTTATTAGAAAGGTGTTCTTCTAGTTCTTTAATTGTAAAATTTGAGGTAAAGAAGGTTGTTTTATGTTCATTCATTCTTGATTGTAAAATGGTTCCTAGAATTTCATCTCGCCCCCAATCGGTAACTTTTTCCGCGCCAATATCATCGATTAACAATAAATCAACCCTGCATAACTCGTCCATAATATCGTTCATAGCCTCAAAATCACCCTTGATTGTTCGAAGTAAATCTGGTAAATACACAATTTTTGTCTTAAAACCGCGCTTTTGCATTTCGTTAAAACACGCACTTAAAATATAAGTCTTACCACAGCCAAAGTTACCATGTAAATATAAGCCCTTCATATTTTTACCATAATCATATTCTTTAATAAAATTAGTAACCCATTTTATTAATATATAACGGTTTTTATCCCTAGTATCAATCGTTTTTAAAGAAGATGTTTCCAATTCTTTAGCGGCATTAATACTTTCCTTTATCTTCTTAAATTCTTGTAATTTAAAATAGCAAGCCTCGGTAGAAAACATTAAATGATTATTATATTTTTGAGGATAATTAGTATAACCTCTTATCTTATTTTTGCATTCATATAAGCCATGACAATTTTTACAGTTATTCTCTTCTTGTAAATATTCTTCTAACTTTGAAGTATAATTCATAGCCTCTTTATCAGTTAATTCTAAACTAGCTACTAACTTTTGAAATTCTAGGTTACGACACGCTCTTATATAATTATCTTTCAGACTATTTTCAATTAATCTTGTTTTATTTACTACTGTCATAGTAGGTTCCTTTCATTAACTCTTCTAATTCTTTTTGTTCTTCTAAGGTAGCCTCATTTCTTTTAATTTCGGTCTTAAACCAAACCGGAACATCTTCAGGGGTTTTTATATTGGTTGGGGCTTTAGCAATCAATTTTTTTTGCTCTTTTTCCGCTAAGCTCATCGCTTCTCTAGCCGTCTTAACCCCACTTCTTACCCACTGACCAGCAATAGTTTCAACGAAGTTTTTATTTAATTTATTATCATTTTTCTTTAAAACATAATCAATTAAAACATTGACCACCGCGGGCTTTAAGTTTAAATCACAACATAAGGTTTCTAAAAGTTTTAAATCCCGATTAGTTGGGGTTACCCCGTGATACTTACTCTTTAAAAAATCATAAGGTTTCGTATTTTCAAAAACATAAATAATCTTATCACGCTTACTCATATTTTCTAAAATACCAGTCTTTTCTTCTTTATACACAAGCGTTGGCAATTTACCGTTATTATGATATGTATAATAATTTCGGGCTAGTTTTCTTAACTCTTCAGCCACAATAAAACCTCGTTCATTTATAACATTTCTAATAATTTCACTAAATTTTATAGTATCTAAATTATAAACAAAAGCCAAATTTTCAATCAGTTCTCTCGTTCTTTTATTAAAAGCTTTTTCGTTTAAAATATCTTTAGGAATACTAGCTATTAGCATATCAAAATCAATAACATTTTTAGCTTGAATGTTTTGTTTAACTCGTTCGGTAGCATCAACTTCTGGTAAAACATTAGAAGAGGCAAAAGTCATATTAAGACTACTAGTTATATCTTCATACTCACTTAAAGACATACTCTTCTTTTCATAAGATTTCTTTATGGCCTCATATTCCATCTTACCAATATTATTATATAAAACAACATTTAATACTGGGTGATTTAAAAATTCTCTTGGACTCATAGGACTATATAGTTCATAAACATAACTATAAATATCCCCTTTTTTAACATAAGTTTTTAAAAGTCCTAAAGATTCTAAGGCACATCTAGCTTCTTTAATACTTTTTAAATCCAATTTCATTAAACACATTAAGTGATGATGATTATACTCTTCACTTTTAAAACTATTATTTTTTAAATCACGCCATAAAGTTAAATAGAGACTTACGGCTAAAGGTCCCATAATTGGTTCATATAACATTATTAAGTTATCTCGGTCTTCTAAGTTTAAAATAGTCTTACTAACTACTGTATACATATCGGCCGGTAAAAGACTAACCTTATCCATAAAATCACCCACTAGCTAGTATTATAATAAAGATTACCAAAAAAAGAAATGCTTTTTTAACATTTCTCATCACATAAATCAGCTAAAGTTTTAAAGGCTTCTAAATACTTATTTTTTAATTCGTCTTTTTGGGTTTCATCTAGTAAAATATAAGGGTCTTTTTGACTATCTACCGATCCTTCAATAACTTCTTTAATCTCACCATTTTTAATAAATACTACGGTTGGGGCATATAATCTTTTCTCCCCGGTATCAATTAATTTACCACTATTATCATTTACCCCATATTCGGTTAAAAATTTATCTAACTTTTCTAAAAGATAAGTATAAAACTTACTACCATCAGTCTTTATTAAATTATTATTCTCATCAAAACTAAAGCTACTTCTAATATCTTTAATATTATAATAGTTTATTTTTGAAATTCCATAATCACTACCGGCCTCATTTAAAACGGATACTATATTACGGCACCATGGGCAAGTTGGAAAACCTAAGTACAAAACTCCCGTCCCGTTATCTAATAATTCTTTTATTTCATCTTCACTAGCATAATAATAAAGATTATTTTTAGCAATTGTTACTTCGGGATAAGTTTTACCATTACTAGCTTCTTTACCATTATAGGAAATATACTCATCGTAAAATTTTGTATCACTAACAGGTGCTTGCATGTTATCCTTATTTGCTAAAACCACGCCAACACAAATTAAAGAAACCATAAAAAGTCCTATTACATAATGTTTTAAAAAATCTTTTTTCATCATATCCACCTAAACTTATTTTAAGCTATTTTTATATTAATGGCAATTATTTTTTTAAAATAAGTTGCCTTGATAAACCGTTTTCTTCTTTAATAATAATACTTTCAGGGATGTGTTCTTCCTTGCAACAATCATTGCCATGGAAAGGTACTTCTAAGATCTCATAGCCTTCGGGAATAACTTTTTCTTGCTGGGTATAATAACCATCTTGAAGCGTTAAAGTAATACTCTTTCGATAATAATTATCGGTCCTTTCTTTTTGATAATAAGCATCATACCCCGCCTCTTGAATTTTTTTTAGTTGATGTTTCCACCCCAAATCCAGACCCCACTTTTCGCAAAAATCCGTAATAAAGCAAGTTGCGGTCGTATGATCAAATTTTTCATCTATTTTCTTAGCGGTCGCAATGGCAGCTCCTAATAAAAAAATGGGTATGGAAACAATGGAAACAACTTTTAACTTTGTATCTTTACTTTTAGAATGACCATCATATTTATAAGTCTTATGATTATCATAATGATATCCATATCGATATGACTTTTTAAACTTACTTCTTTTTATTCTTCTTGATACTCTCCAATAACTAACATACATTTCTATCATCCTTTTTAAAGTACATTTCCACTATACTTTAAAATTACTCTATTAGTCAAGATAAATTAAGGTTAAAGCAACCTAATTTAAAATAAAATTGCACGAAATCCGTTCCAATTAAAAAAGTAATACTTCTAACTAATTTTTTAGTCAAAGGTATTACTGTTTTTTTAAACCTAATCTTTCTAACTTCTATTTTTAATTATATCCTTTGTTTTTACTTTTATATAGCTATATCCCAAGCCTAAAATACTTACAATAAATAAAACAAGGCTAATTTTTTGGTTAAAAGATAAGAAAACATTTTCGTTGCCGCTTCTTAAATAATCAAGACCAAACTTAGAAATACTTATAGCAATTAATAGATAAAAAATATCGTTTAAACTCAAGCTATTAGTTTTCCTTTTCTTTTCACATTTATGATAAAAATAGAAGAAGATTCCAGAAAAAACAAGGGCCTCAACTAACTGAATAGGAAATAGAGAAACATTTAAAGGGGCTTGGTTAGAACTAGTATAAATGACTTTACCAAAGCCTGCATAATTAATTCCGTAACAACACCCAGCTGTAAAGCAACCAATCTTACCAATGGCATAAACCATAGGTAGAGGAAGACCCCCCAGTGTTAAAAGTACGGTCATATCTTTTTTAAAGATCAAACTATAAACAATTATTCCAATGAAAGCTCCTATCATATTACCATACGAAGTAAACCATAAACTTAATATTTCATTAAAACCATACTTAGGAAATTCATCTAAGAAAGTAAAAAATTTACCTCCTAAAGCAATGAATATATTTTCTAGTAAAAGTAGTAAAATAACATCTTTAAATTTTAAATTATACTTGCGATAATTAAAAATGATAAAAAGAATATTAAAAACTAAGGCTAAGAATATCATTAAATCATAAATCGAATGACTAATTACCATAAAACTACCATTTTCTTAATTTTCTTTTCTTAAAATTTCAAAGTTAGTAATCTCTTCTAAGTCAATACCAGCATCTTTAGCATAAGCATAATGTCTTTTTAAAGCATCGGTAATATAATCATTTAAATTTTCTTTATCCTTGCTATCTGGTAGCAATTCTAAGATTTCCTTAGCTAAACTGAAACGGTCAATTTTATTACGCAAACGCATATCGAATGCTGTTGTTATAGAGCCTTCTTCTTCATAACCATGAACATAGAAATTTTTATTAGGTCGATCATAAATAAGACCATGAATGAGGCTTGGATAACCATGAAAATTAAAGATTACTGGTTTATCTTTCGTAAAGTATTTAATAAAATCTTCATCGCTTAAACCCGTCTTATTGCGTTTATTAGTCTCTAATTTTAATACTTCTAAAACATTAACAAAACGCAAATTTATATTGGGAAGATATTTTTTTAGCAAAGATACGCAAGCTATAGCTTCAATATTTGGTGTATCTCCACAACTAGCAATAACAAAATCAGGATTAGCACTGGTCGTTAATTTATCTAAAATAATTAAACCCTTATCTACTAATTCTTTAGCTTCATTTTTCGTTAGCCATTGTCTAGTTGGATGTTTAGAGGCGACAATTGCATTAACAACATTTTGGGATTTTAAACATTTATCATAAGTTAAAAGTAAACTATTGGCATCAATTGGTAAATAAATATTAGCAAATCCCCTTTTTTTCTCCGCTAAATGGGTAATAAAACCGGGATCTTGATGAGTATAGCCATTATGATCTTGCTGCCAAACATTACTAGTTAAAAGCAAATTTAAAGCTGGTAAACTTTTACGCCAAGTAATTTCACTGGCCATCTTTAACCATTTAACATATTGAGTTACCATTGAATCGACTACTCTTATAAAAGCTTCGTAACTAACAAAAGTACCGTATCGTCCCGTTAGCGTATAGCCTTCCAGCAATCCTTCGCAAACATTTTCGGATAAATATGAGTCAATAATTCGTCCATCTTTACTTAAATTTTCATCATCGGGACTTATCACTTCTTCCCAAGTTCGCTTTTCGGTATCAAATAAGTGATAAAGACGATTAGACATGGCCTCATCAGGACTAAAAAGTCGGAAATCATCTTTATTTAGAGCAAAGACATCCCGAATATATTTAGAAAGTTCTAACATATCTTGAGTTGTGGTAGCACCTAAAACATTATTTGGCAATAAATATTTATTTACTTCTGGTAAAATAAGTTTTTTACCACTAACGCCATTAGTTATTGGATTTTTACTCATTCTTCTATTACCAACAGGGTGATAAGCTTCTAAAAAGTCTTTTAAAGTACCATCATTATTAAATAATTCCTCAGGTCGGTAACTCTTTAACCATTTTTCAATAATTTCTAAATAATTAGGAACCGTTTTATCAACTGGTATTTGATGAGCTCTAAAAGTTCCTTCAATTTTTTTACCGTTAACCATTTCTGGACCTGTCCAACCTTTTTTACTTCTTAAAATTAGCATTGGATAATATATTTTCTTACTATCTTCATTTTTAATTTTCTTTATATCATTAACAGCCTTATCTAAAGCACTCATCATTTTTTCGTGCATTTGTAGGGTATTTGCTCCCGAAACAATATAAGGGTGATAACCCAAGGCTGTAAAATAACAAATAAGTTCTTTATCACTCATTCGACTATAAATCGTCGGATTACTAATTTTATAACCATTTAAATGGAGAATTGGTAAAACCACACCATCACGCTTCGGATTTAAGAACTTATGAACCTGCCAAGAAGTTGCCAAAGTTCCTGTTTCGGCCTCGCCATCCCCAATGCAACAAGTGGCAATTAAATTAGGATTATCTAAAACTGCTCCGAAAGCGTGAATTAAACTATAACCTAGTTCGCCACCTTCATGCATTGACCCTGGCATTTCGGGAGTTGCATGAGAGCCCGTCCCATAGGGATAAGAAAATTCTTTAAATATCTTAAGTAATCCGTCCCTATTTTTAGGACAATCAGGATAAACTTCACTTAAACTTCCTTCTAAAAAAGCTTGGGATAATAAAAAGTTTCCACCATGTCCTGGGCCACTAATATAAATCATATTTAAATCATATTTTTTAATAATTCGATTTAAATGAGTATAGATAAAGTTTTGACCTGGTACTGTTCCCCAGTGCCCTACTAATTTTTTCTTTAAATCGCTTTCTTTTAAAGATCTTTCTAAAAGAGGATTATCTTTTAAATAAAGGCAACAAGCACTAATATAGTTAGCAGCTCGAAAATACGCATCAATTATTTCTATTTCTTTCATTTTTATCTTCCTATTCTATTCTTAACTAATTATAGCAAAGAATAAAAAAAGAAGAAAGACTCTTTAAAATTATTTTCATCTTTCTTAAGTAATCATTTTTGTTTTCAAATATTTTTAGTAAAATTATTTTCACTATTATCTAAAGTATTAGGGTAAAGCATAGGAAATTGACCAGCTAGTTTTTCGTTAATTTCTTTTAACTTTTCTTCATAAAGTTTCTTTTGGAGAATCAAATTATTATATTCTAAAACATCTCCACTTACTGTAGCTCCAAAAAAACTCTTACTTACATCAAAGCCTAATTTTTTAAAACCATTTCTAATTTGTAATAACTCCTCAGCATTAAAAAGTTCCACTTTATTAGAGAAAAATAAATTATCCAAAGTATTAATATTGATACTTCTAATCTTGCATTCCAAAGATTCTTCTAAATTTAACAAGCTAATATCAAAGCTATCTAAAGAAAATTCTAATTCATAATAAGACTTGGGGGTCATTTCTAAATGTAAATTATACTTAGCTAGTTCTTCTTTAACGGTATCCACCGTTTTAGCACCGATTCCTTCTAAATCTTTTAAACTTTGTTCACTATATTTAACCAAATCCCCAAGAAAATATATTTCTTTTTTATTTAGGGCTTGCACGACGCGCATATCAGAAATAATATCACTAAGTAAAGAATTGAAAGTTAAGGTCTTACTTTTTAAAATACTCTGATATTTATAGATGTTTAAAAGTAAAATAGTTCCGTTATTCCCTAAATGATGTAAAAGTTCAAAAAGCCAAGTATAATCTTTATCTATTTTAATTACCTCATATAAAAAGCCCTTTAATTTCTTTTTATCGTAGGCAATAGCACTTAAAAAAATGCCAATATTTTCATATTTTTCTAAAATCTTTCTTAAATCTGGGGTTAAATCTAAATCAAAGATTTTTATCTGTTCTAAATCTTCACTTTTACTATTTAAAAGAGGAAAGTATGTTGAATATTCATAAGCAAAATGAAAACCTTTTTCTTTAATTTTTTCAAAAATCTCATCAAATAAATAGCGATACCTAGGATTTTTTTGCATTTCTGCTTTTAGACTTTTCTCATCTATTTTTAATAATTCGTCTACGGTTTCAATTTTAAAATCTTTTAGCATTTTCTTAGCACTACTACTAATATTTAAATCATCTATTTGCATTTAATCATTCTCCTTTATTTTTTACTTATTTATTGAGCTTAAAGTTAATACTCTTTTATATGAATTAACCTCTTTTGTTACTATCTCTAACTTTTTTTCTAACCTTTTTTGGTCTTGCCATAATTGGTTATATTTTTGTTCTAAAATACTTTCGGGCATGGCAAGTAATTTATCTTTAAAAGAAAATCCTAAAACTGCTAATTTTTCTCTAATTTCTATTATTTCAAGATTGGTCAAAAAGCTTAAATCTCTTAAGTTTAGTAGTTTTTCTAAGTTAAGAACTTGCATAGTTTGTAATTTTTTTAATAATTCTTCTGATAAATTTAACTTTTCTAATCCAATATAAGAATAGTCTAGTCCAAGTAGTTCTTTTGGGTGATTATCTTCTAAAAATTCTTCAGTTAAAGTAAAACCCTTTTTTTCTAGGGCATTAATAATTTTTAAAGTTTTAAGAGGTCCTAAATGAGGAATATCTTTTATTTTTTCTTTACTTATTTTAAGTAAATCACCAACTAACCAATAATCATTACGAATTAAATTATTATAAATGTTTCTTTCATCTACCAAAAGAAACACAGGCATTAAAGGACCCGCTTGTTTGCAATCTTTTTTAAAGTCTTTAATAAGTAATGATAAGACAATACCATAATTACCCGTATTAGTAAAAAGTCTTTCTAGGGAATCATTATTTTCATAAGTAATTACTAAACACAAAAAACTTTTTAACATTCTCTTACTTTTCTTTAAAGCATTGAAAAAAGTATCAATGTCTTCGTAACTTCCAATAAATTTACGGGCATTTTCACTCATAAAAAGAGTATTTGTCTTAATACTTAATCCATTATCAGCTAAATTTTTGATTTCTTTTAAATAAGTTAATTCTCCTAAAAAATAATAGCCTAAGTCATGAACATATCTCCATAACTCATCAACATAAACTTGCGTTTTTATATTGCTTTTAACTAAATCTAGAAGTTGGAAAACATTAAGCTTGCCCGCATCTTCTAAAGTAAAAACATTTATTTTAGCAAAAAACTTTTTAGCATTACTGGAAATATCTAAAATATCTGTAGTTTTCGTCTTTTCCATCTGATTAGTATCCATAATAACACTTCTTTCGGAAGCAATATCCTACCACGATTGATGACTTTTAGCAACCATGATTTACTTTTTTTGCGATTTAAAATGCAAAAAACTAATTTCTTAGATATGAATAATCATGGTTTGTATATCAAATTAAACTAGTTATTCTTGTTCTTTAATTAAATTATCTATATTTTTAAAAGCATTTTTGATAGCTTCTGTATGATATCTTTCGTACATATTATCAAACATATTAATCCCATAATACAACATCATATTACTAAACATTTCTATTTATATTAGGACAAAGGCTTAAATGATATGCTACTAAAAATAACTAGCATTTAGACTAGTTATCCTTGGTTTCATTTTCTTCCATACGAACACTTACTAATTTAGAAACGCCTTCTTCTTGCATGGTAATTCCATACAAAGTATCGGCATATTCCATTGTTCTCTTCTTATGGGTAATAATTATAAATTGTGATTTATCTTTTCTCGTCTCTAGGTATTTACCAAATACATCGACATTAGCTTCATCTAGGGCCGCTTCGACTTCATCTAAAATAACGAATGGTACAGTCTTAACATTTAAAATAGCAAATAATAATGATATAGCCGTTAAAGTCCTTTCACCACCTGAGAAAAGGGTTATGGAACTTAGTTTCTTTCCTGGTGGCTGTGCAATAATTTCGACGCCGGTTTCTAATAAATTATCCTTATCGGTTAATTCTAAATGACCTTCGCCACCTCTAAATAAGATTTTAAATACTTTTTGGAATTCCTTATTAACAGCTTCAAAAGTAGCTTTAAAGCGCTCTTTCATAATTTCATCTAAAGAAGCAATGGCTGTTTCTAACTCTTCTATAGATTTTACTAAATCCGTTTTTTGTGTTGTTAAAAATGTATACCTTTCATTAACGCGTTCAAACTCAGCAATACTGCCTAAGTTTACTTCTCCTAATTCTTTAATACTACTCTTTAACTTACTTACTTGTAGTCTAGTGGTTTCAATATCAATATTTGTATCAACTTCCCGCAAAGCTTTCTCATAAGTCATGGTATATTCTTCATTTAAAGTTAATAAATAGTTATCTAACTTAACATCATATTTGCCTAAAATAACTTCGTTACTATTAAATTCACTATTATATTTATTTAAATCTCGATTTTTATTTTTAATATTAAGTTCTAATTCAGCTAAATCCCCACGAGCTGTTTCTAATTTTTCTTTATAATCTTTAATTGTTCTTAAAAGTTTATCTTTACGACCATTTAATTCATAATAACTCTTTAGAATATTATCAAGTTCAATATCAACAGTATTATTTAAAATAGCTTCATTATTTTTAATCGTAGTCTCTTTATCTTTATAATTATTTTGAAGCTCACTTAGACTAATATTTTTGCGATTAATAGTCTCTTTTAACTCAATATATTCATTATTTAACTTATTTTTCTTAAGTATCATTTCTTCTTGTTCTTGATTTAAGGAATTTATCTTCGCCTCAATTACTCTAATACTTGTTTCTAAATTAACTTTATTAGTTTCTAATTTGGTTAATTCGTAGCGATCTTTTAAGATACTAATACTATTTTTCTTAGCCCCACCACTGATAGAACCACCAGCATAAGAAATATCGCCATCTAAAGAAACAACTTTATATTTATAATTTAGGCGTTTAGCTATATTATTTAGAGCGTCAATATCTTTAACAACAATCGTAGTTGCTAGTAAATTTTGCATAATATTATCATAAGCTGAATCATATTTTACTAGGTTAATTGCGGTATCAACAAAACCAGAGGTGTTTTTTAAAGTCTCCTCAACACTACTTTCTAGATACTTAGGTTTAATAATATTAAGAGGTAAAAAAGTAGCTCTACCTAATCTTTGTTCTTTTAAATAATTAATAGCTTGTTTAACTGAGGCCTCATTATCCACTACTAAATAATTTAGGCTAGCTCCTAGAGTCGTCTCTATAGCACTCATATAAATATCATCAAAAGTAAGAAGTTTACCAACTGTATTATAAATACCCTTTAATCGGGGATTATTTAAAATGGACTTAACTGGTAAGGGTACATTTACTTCATTTAAAATATTATTATTTAAAATATCTATTCTGTTATTAAGTTCTAATAATTCTTTATTTTTTTGATTATATTCATTAGATTCAGTAACATAATTTTTTCTTAACATTAATTCTTCGTTATCAATAGAATCTATATTGGCTTTTAAATCATCTTTTTTACTATTTAAAGTCTTTATTTCTCCTTCTAAAGAATTAATGTTTTTACCAATACTTAATATTTCTTCTTTTAAATTTAAAACATTATTTAAAGTAACATCATTATTACTATTAAGCTTTTTTCGCTCTAAAATCATGGTCTTTTTAGCATTAGCATCGGCAATTTCTCGTTCTAAATCAACTAAATTTTGATTTAATTTATTTAAGGTTGATTCTACTTCTAAATTGCTTAATTTATTAACTTCTAAAGTAGCTGTATCTTTATTTATTCTAGCTGTTAATTCTTCAATTAAACTTTTTAGTTCTTCATTGCGAGCCTTTAATTTATTATATTCTAAATTAATTTTTTTAATATCATTAACTATTAAAGCTATTTCTAAATTTTTTAAATTATCTTTATATTCATTAAATTTTTTAGCCTTAATTGATTGGATACGAAGAGGCTCTAACGAGGTTTCTAACTCGTTTATAAGTAAATTAATCGTATTTAGGTTATCTTTGGTTTTTTCTAGTTTTCTTAAAGATTCTTCCTTATGTTTTTTATATTTTAAAACTCCGGCGGCTTCTTCAATAATTACTCTTCTTGCTTCTGGTTTACTACTAACAATATCTTCAACTGTTCCTTGGGAAATTATATTATAAGCATCACGCGATGCCCCACTGTCAATAAAAAGGTCAGTTATATCTTTAAGTCTTACTTTCGTATTATTTAAGTAATATTCGTTTTCGCCTGTTCGATAAACTACTCTTTTTACTTCAATTTCATTAAACTCACTTTTTAGGTAATGATTACTGTTATCAATTGTTAGGGCAACGCTGGCTCTTGACATGGGACTGCGACTTTTAGACCCATTAAAAATAACATCACTCATTGAACCTGTGCCACGCAAAGACTTAACCGATTGTTCCCCTAAAACCCATTTAACCGCATCTAAAATATTACTTTTGCCCGAACCGTTTGGTCCAACAATACAAGTAATACCATCTTTAATATCTAGTTCTATTTTATCTGCAAACGATTTAAACCCCACTGCTTTAATACTTTTTAAATACATAAAATACTCCCACTACTTGTTACTTACCTTTTTACTTAGGGCATCTTTAGCGGCCATTTGCTCGGCTTCTTTTTTACTCTTGCCCATCCCTTTACCATAAACAATATTATCAATTTTAACTTCTACTTCATAAGTTTTATCATGAGCAGGACCGGTCTCATTAATAACATTATATTCTAAGGTTTTCTTATCCATCTGAGTTGCTTCTTGTAAAGCACTCTTATAATCTGTTAAATAAATTTCATGATGTTTAATATGGGGAATAACAGTTTTATAAACATAATCTTTAGCTACAGTAAAACCACATTCTAAATAAATACAGCCTAAGATTGCCTCAAAAATATCGGCAATAATCGTATCATTGATATCATGTAGTTGCCCATGTCCTACTCTAATATAAGGAATATAACCTATTTCTTTAGCATAACTTGCTAAGGCACTCTCGCAAACAAAACTAGCACGCATTTTGGACATAGCTCCCTCTTTTAGGGAAGTATTACTATATAAATATTCACTGACAATTAACTGTAAAACACTATCTCCTAAAAACTCTAGTCTTTCATAAGAAGTAACATTATGTTCATTAGCATAACTAGTATGAGTAAGACTTGTTAAAAGTAATTCTTTATCTTCTATATCAATATTATATTTTTTTAAAAAGTTCATTTTTATCACCTAACTCATTATAGCAAATAAACCTAAAAAGGCCAAGAAAAACGGTTCAAAATATAAAAAAGATTATTGCCTCCATCAAATACTATTTGGGAAATAATCTTTTCAAAACTTTTTCTTCACCAACATAACCTTGCTTTTTAAAACGCATATCCATATTATGCAAAGCAATTTCCATATATTTTTTCATTTGGCTGTCTTCTATATCTGGATGATTCGCTTTTATTCTGGCATAAACTTCTCTAGCAACAATTAACTGTACAGTATCATCAATTGCTAAGCCATGTTTATAATGATAGTTCTGCATAAATTGATACATTATTTCATCTTCATAGGAGTAAAAATAAGTTCCAGATTTGCTTTTTAAAATCACACTTTCGTCCAAGCCACACTTAAGACAAGCCTGACAAATAATAGGCTTGTCTTCTTCATCATCAAAATTCCAGCTAACTACATTAATCCACAAATGTTTGCAATCAAGATATTCACACATTTTAATTTTCTTATAAAGTCGATGTTGGTCCGCAGTTATCTTTTGATTAGTGCCAATCAAGTTTGCATATTCAGCAACAGCCGGATTGGTAAGAAGTTCTCGTATTTTTTTAGTATTGTCATCCTTTTGAGCATTCAAAGTTGCATAATCTTTCTTAAATCTAGGTAACCATATTTCTGGATGTTTTCTTACTTTAGATTTTAACATATTACCGTATTGCTTTATCATATTACCATATCCTATCGTTTTAAAACTTCTTAATTGCCTAATATAATATCACAACTTTTCTCAATATAATAGATTTTTCTAATATTTTTGCTTAAAAATCACATACAAGATAATGAAATTAAATTTAAGTCTATTAATTTATTTGAAATTACGGTAAAATTTAACTAAAAATGACTAAATAAATCTATTTTAATCCTTATCTATTCTAAACGGTAACAAAAAAGATTATATCTTATCTAAGCCTTTTTAGAAAATAATCTTTTTAAAACTTTTTCTTCACTGGCCTTATCTTGCATTCTAAGATTCATATTATGTAAAGCAATTTCCATATATTTCTTAACCTGTTCATCTTCAATATCTAAATGATTTGCTTTTATTCTGGCATAAACTTCTTTAGCAACATCAAAATCAGCAGGTTCATTAACTACTAAACCATACTCATAGTGCCTACCTTGCATAAATTGATACATTACTTCATCTTCATAATTATAAAAGTAAGTTCCAGTTTTACTTTCTAAAAGCACATTTTCATTTAAACCACATTTAAGGCAAACCTTGCAGATAACCTTGCAGACAATAGGTTCTCCTTGTTCATTAGAAAAATCCCAGTTTGGCACACTGACCCACAAATGTTGGCAATTTTGGTATTCAATATTTTTAATTTTCTTATAAAGTACTCGTTGTTCCCAAGTTATCTTTTTATTAGCATTCATTAAATTAAAATATTCAGTAACATTTTTCTTAGTAAGAAGTTTTTGCATTTTCTTAATATTATCAAGCTTCTGGATAGTCAAGGTAGCATAATCTTTCTTAAATTTAGCTAGCACTACCTCTGAATGTCTTCTTGCCTTAGGTTTTATCATATTATCATATCTCCAATCGTTTTAAATTTTTCCAATCGCCTAATATAATACCATAACTTTCTTTAATATAATAGGCTTTTCTAACATTTTTGTCTTATTAAATCAACCCTTTATTATTTAGAAACTATATTTACTAAATTTTAAAATTATAGTAAAATGAATTTGGTGATGATCCTGTCCCCATATTAAATAATGAAAATAACTAATATGAATTATTATATTATATATATAAAGGTAAAGGAGAAATCATGAAAATCGTATCATTGATATCATGTAGTTGCCCATGTCCTACTCTAATATAAGGAATATAACCTATTTCTTTAGCATAACTTGCTAAGGCACTCTCGCAAACAAAACTAGCACGCATTTTGGACATAGCTCCCTCTTTTAGGGAAGTATTACTATATAAATATTCACTGACAATTAACTGTAAAACACTATCTCCTAAAAACTCTAGTCTTTCATAAGAAGTAACATTATGTTCATTAGCATAACTAGTATGTGTAAGACTTGTTAAAAGTAATTCTTTATCTTCTATATCAATATTATATTTTTCTAAAAAGTTCATTTTTATCACCTAACTCATTATAGCAAATAAACCTAAAAAGTCCAAAAAAACGGTTCAAAAAAGCAAAAAAAGATTATTGTTTCCTCTAGTTCTTCTTGGAAAATAATCTTTTCAAAACTTTTTCTTCACTGGCCTCATCTTGCATTCTAAGATTCATATTATGTAAAGCAATTTCCATATATTTCTTAACCTGTTCATCTTCAATATCTAAATGATTTGCTTTTATTCTGACATAAACTTCTTTAGCAACATCAAAATCAGCAGTTTCATTAACTACTAAACCATGTTTATAGTGCCAGCTTTGCATAAATTGATACATTACTTCATCTTCATAATTATAAAAGTAAGTTCCATTTTTACTTTCCAAAAGCACATTTTCATTTAAGCCGCATTTAAGGCAAACCTGACAGATAATAGGTTCTCCTTGTTCATGAGAAAAATCCCAGTTTGGCACATTAACCCACAAATGTTGGCAATTTTGGTATTCAATATTTTTAATTTTCTTGTAAAGTACTCGTTGTTCCCCAGTTATCTTTTTATTAGCACTCATTAAATTAACATATTCAGTAACAGTTTTTTTAGTAAGAAGTTTTTGCATTTTCTTAATATTATCAAGCTTCTGGATATTCAAAGTAGCATAATCTTTCTTAAATTTAGCTAGCACTACCTCGGGATGCCTTCTAGCCTTAGGTTTTATCATATTATCACATCTCCAATCGCCTAATATAATACCATATCTTTCTTTAATATAGTAGACTTTTCTAACATTTTTACCTTATAATCACTCTTTTATTATTTAGAAACTATATTTACTAAATTTTAAAATTATAGTAAAATGAATTTGGTGATGATATGAAATACTTAATTTTAAAACTTATCGATATCTATCAAACCTTACCCCTAAACACTCACAGTCAGTGTCGTTTCTATCCAACTTGTTCTAACTATATGAAAGAAGCTATTACTAGATATGGACTGCTTATTGGTCTAAAATTAGGTATCAAAAGATTACTTAGGTGTCATCCGTATGGGAAATTTGGTTATGATCCTGTCCCCATATTAAATAATGAAAATAACTAATATGAATTATTATATTATATATATAAAGGAGAAATCATGAAAAATCATAAAAATTTATTAAAAATATTTTGCTTACTACTAGGACTTTTTAGTCTTACGGGCTGTTTTAAAAGAGATGATATGGAAGATATTAGTATTGTTGTTAGTACTTATCCAATCGAGTATATTGTAAAAAGTTTATATGGCTCTTACTCTAGGATTGATAGTATCTATCCCAGTGGTGTTGATGTAAATAACTATGAACTGACTGACAAGCAAATAAGCGACTACTCTAAAAATACTTTATTTGTTTATAATGGTCTTAGTGATGAAAAAAATGTTGCCAGAAGTTTCTTAAATCAAAATCGAAATATGAAAATTATCGATGTTAGTTACGGCCTTAATATTGAATATGGTAAAACCTCAGAAGAACTTTGGCTAAGTCCTAATAACTATTTAATGTTAGCAACTACTACCAAAAATAATTTAAGTGATTTTATTAATAGTAAATATTTAATTCAAGCAATTGATACTAACTATAAAAAATTACAAGAAGATTTATCTTTAATGGATGCTAACTTAAGAAGTATCGGCGCGGCTAGTAAAAAACCTATTATTACAACTACTAATACTTTAAAGTATTTGGAAAATTATGGTTTTACTGTTATATCTTTAGAAGATAGTAAAAATGTTACTACGGATTTAAAAAATAATTTTAAAAATGGTACTTATACTACTCTATTTATTAAAAAAGGTGAAACTAGTGATACTATTACTGATTTAACTAAAAATTATAAAGCTAAAACTGTAGAAGTTAATTTGATGAATACTTTAGATAGTAAGGAACGCGAAAATAGTGATGATTACCTATCTATCATGAATGAATATTTAAGAAATTTAAGAGAGGCTACTACTACTGAATAAAATAAAAGAGTGTTAGATAATTCTAGCAATCTTTTTGTCTAAATAAAACCCTCGGATAGTCCGAGGGTTCGGTTTAGCTTTAGCGATGAGTCTTTAAAATTAAAACTC
>CAKOMC010000012.1 GCA_934096535.1 uncultured Bacilli bacterium
TCTTTAATTAAAGTAGCAAAAGGTTCTCTTATAGTTAATACTTTCATAAATAGTTCTCCTAATTAAATTATAACAAACAGAAAGTAAATATGGTAATATAATAGTAAGAAAGGACTTAAGAAATGCTAAAGATAAATAATGAAGAATATAAGGTTTTATCATCAGAAGTTAGATGGGTAGATGCAACCTATAATAAAAGAAAAGGATATTCAATATTAGTTGATATAAAATTAAATCATAATGGTATTAATGGTTATATTAACTTTTATGTGGATTTCTTTGATAATAGAGATGATAATTATATTATTAATAAAAAAATATAATGAATTGCCAAGTGAATTAAATTCTAAAATAGATTCTGTAGAAATATTTGATACGAAGACATTCATAGATTTTATTGATAGTAATGTTACTTTAGAATTTGAAAATATTAAAGATAATAAAATATATATGAAACTAGATATTAATGATGAATTAATAAAGATAGAATATAAGGAAATGGCAGAGTATAGGTAAAAGATTATATAATTATAGTCTATTAATTAATGCAAATTAGTTCAAAATTGTTATTATCTTTTTTGGTACGATATGCATGTGTTAAAACTAAGATATAAAAGTTATTTGTGGGCTTTGCAGTATAAAATACTAGCCAATAGCAAGGGCATCTATCGAGAGTCTAAAAAGTAGGACTTTTCTTTTTTTATTGTTTATTTATTATTACTTTATTATGTATTTATTATTGCTTTGATAATTATAGATTTAAATAACTAAATGTCCTTTGGCATAAATTGGCTCTTTAAAGTAACAATAATTCTTTTAATTAAATTATATAATATTAATAAATATAAAAATAATAAACAAATAAGAAAATATATGTTAATATAAATTAGTCCAAAGAAAGGACTATATATGAAAGAATTAGATATAGATAAAGAATATAATAATGGTGGGAGTTTATATCTAGAAGATGGTTATTTATATAAGGTTTATAATGAAATAAGTTATTTTAGAGAAGAAAAGGAAAGAAATATTAAGTTTTTAATGAATAATAATATTCCTAATACTCCTAAAATATATAAAATGTTATATAATAATAATGAATTTAATGGTTATATAATGGAGTATATAGAGGGGACAATTACTTTTAGAGAGTCTTTAAATAAGAAAATAGATTTTATGGATAAAGTAAGTGCTATTAAAGATATTTATAAGTCCTTAAAGACTTTACATAGTTATGGAATATGTATTGGTGATATTCACTTATCTAACTTTTTATATAAAGATGGTCATGGATATGTAATAGATTTAGATGAAATAAGATATCCAGAAGATAACTTTAAGTTTCGAGAAAGATATTTAGTTAAAGAAAGTATTAAAAGTGTACCTAGTAAACAAGCAAGTTTTATTACGGATAATATTAAGGTTTGTATATGTTGTTTGTCATTTTTATATGGGGTAGATTTAGAAAATATTATTTGTAAATATTCTCTTAAGAGTGTTAAAATGGTCCTTAAATTCTTAACTAGTGATGAAGAATATAAAGAGATATCTAAGGTACTTGATGTTAATAAACTTTGTTATTTTGATGATATATTAATTAATAGAGTTAATAAATCAAGAGTTTTAAAGAGATGATAACTATATTGTTATTGTCTTTTTTGATGATTGTTTGTAAAAAGAGAAATTGTTAGATTAACAATAAAAAGTATAAATAAAGGCAAAAGAAAAGAAGCATTACTTTTCTAATACTTCGTAAGATATTGGTGCTTATTAATAGTTCTTTTGATAATTTTTAACAAGGTTATTTAATAGATTTATTATCTATTTAAACTTCTTGAATAATCTTGTTCTCTGCCATTTATTCTATCTAAAATGTGATCAACATCAGATAAGGAAATTGAACTAGTTCCAGAATTCTTATTTTCAAATACCATTTCATTTGCTTCATCTTCTGTTAAATATAAACTTAAAGGTGTAATTTCGTCGAATCTTACATAATCCTTTATCAAAGGATCATTAACGGTTTGACTGTAGACAGCTCTAAAATTCCCATGAATTTCCGAGTAAGTGTAAATAATGTCCTCATCTGGTTTAATTCTGTCAATCACTTTCGAATAATCGAATTTATCAGGTTCAGCAAATTCTTCAAGATAATAAGTAGTACGCGAAATTTGCATATCACGAGTAATAACGCAGTATTCTTCACTGTCTTGTTTTTTAACCTTTATTACATATAAATCAATAAGATTTAACTCTTTATCAAGGCTATTTTGTAATTCTTCTTTTTGTTGTTCTAAATCAGCAATATCTTTTTCTAATTGTGTTTTTTTTGCTTCATATTCTGCTAAGTATTTATCAACATCAACTTCTTCAATAGTAGCAGTGGTTGGCGCTTCTGTCTGTTTAGCTAATTTTTTTATTTCTTTAGCATTGTGAATACTTACTCCTAATGCACCAGTTGAAGTCATAAGAACAAGCCCTAGACTGCTAGCTGCTATTCTTTTTTTGAAGTCTTCACTAAATTTAAAATTTTTTATCATAAATCCCCCTTAAATGTTATTTCAACATTTGTGATTGCTACTTTATCATTAAAGTTGCCATATGTCAATCTTTTTAAATCTTAATAATTTATTTTGGACGACTTAAAATGAGAATGATAATTTAAAATTAATAGGTTAGTTTAAAGAAGTTTATCATGAAGCTCAAAAGAAAAGAAGTATCATTTTTCTAATACTTCACTATGGTTCCCTGTATTTACTAGTAAAAGAATAAGATTTTCATCTAGATATTTATAGATTAAAACCTAATCTGGTTCAATGTGGCAATCATGACATTTTGAAAACGATTATCGTTATATAAAGCGTGGTCGCGATATTTTATTTCTAGGGGAATTCCTTTAGATAATTTATCAACTATATTAAGTAATTTATCAATGTTTTTTCCTTGTTTCGTTAATTTTTTAATGCTCTTTTTAAATTCTTTGGTGTATTTAATTTGATAATTCATTGTCATTAAGCAAGTCCTTCTTTAAATCGTTGATATTATTATAACTCTTATAGTCATTAAGATTTTTTTTCATAAGGATAAGTTCTTTATAGGTGTTTTCTAGTTCTTCTTTAGTAAAATATTTAGATAAATCGTCAGGTTCTTTAGGAATAGTTACTTCAAAAGGTATTCCTTCTTTCATAATAACTTGTTTAATAGTCATATTGATAAGACCACTCATAGTAACTCCTAATTTATCTAAAATCTTAGTAACTTCTTCTTTGTCTTTTTTATCAATTTGGACACTTATAGCAGTTGTCATACTAGACATAGTTATTCATCTCCTTTGTTTTATATCTTTATATTAACATATCTTATATAATATTTCAATAATAATTATATGATAGTTATATAATTATTATATGTTGCTTTCTATAAGGGTGGGAGGGTGGGAAGTAATACTAATTTTATACTAATATTAATAAAAATAATATTTATTTAAGAATAATTATGATAAAATAGTTTTATTAAATTTTAAGGGGATGATTAAATGATTTATCTTGATTATGCGGCCTCAACACCAGTAAATGAAGAAGTATTAAATACCTATAATAAGTTAACAAAAGAATATTATGCTAATCCTAATAGTAATCATAAGTTAGGAAAAAAATCCAAAGAGTTAATAGATAAATATACCAAAGATATTGCTTTAAAGTTAGGAGTTTTACCCGAAGAATTAATTTATACAAGTGGGGCGACTGAATCTAATAATTTGGCTATTAAAGGAGTAGGTGAAAGATATAAAAGTTTTGGTAAACATATATTAATTAGTGCTTTAGAACATAATTCGATTGTAGCCAGTGCGGTTAAAATGCAGAGTCTGGGCTTTGAGGTAGAAGTTATTCCGGTTCGAAATGATGGTTTAATAGATATTGAATCTTTAAAAAAGATGATAAGAAAAGATACTATTTTAGTAAGTGTTTGTAGTGTAGATAGTGAGATTGGTTTAGTCCAACCTATAAGTAAGATAAAAGAAGTTTTAAAAGATTATCCCCATTGTTTATTACATACTGATGCCACCCAAGGTTTTGGAAAAATTAACTTAGATTTAACTATTCCGGATTTAGTTACTTTAGCACCCCATAAGTTTTATGGCTTAACGGGAATGGGTTTACTTATTAAGAGAAAAGAAATTGGCTTAGTACCCCAAATAGATGGCGGTAAATCAACGACTATTTATCGTGCTGGAACGCCAGAATTACCTAGTATTGGTGCCTTAGATAAAGCAATAGAAATGGCTTTAAAAAATATAGATAGTAATTATAATTATGTAGAAAATTTAAATACAATAATTAAAGATAAGTTGAAGCAATATAAGAAGGTAATTATTAATAACAGGGATAATAGTTTGCCATTTACAATTAATTTTAGTATTAAAAATGTTAAGTCTTTAAAAGTAGTAGAAAGTTTAGAAGATAAAGAGATATATGTATCGGCTAAGACTAGTTGTTGTCCAATTGAAAGTCCTTCGAAGTTAGTATATGCTCTAACTAAAGATAAGCAAATTGCTAGTACGGCTATCAGAGTTAGTTTGTCGCATTTAACAAGACTAGAAGAAGTAGAGGCGTTTTTACAGGAATTTGATAGTATATATAAAAGTTATTATAAAGATTAAGAATAGAAATATAAAATATTAGAAAGGAATATTAAAAGATATGGAGAAATATCAAGAGATAGAGCGTAGTATTATTAAGAAATATCGTAAAGAAATATGGAGTAGATTTACTAAGGCTGTTAAAGATTATGAACTAATAAATGAGAATGATAAAATTATGGTTTGTATTAGTGGTGGTAAGGATTCGTTTTTACTGGCTAAGTGTATTCAAGAATTAGAAAGACATGGTAAGGTTAAGTTTGAGGCCCATTATGTGGTGATGGATCCGGGGTATAATGATTATAATAGACAATATATAATTGATAATGCTAAGTTACTTAATATTCCTATTGAAATATTTAATACAGATATTTTTGATGTCGTAAGTACAGTTGATAGTAAGAGTCCTTGTTATTTATGTGCCAAAATGCGAAGAGGATACCTATATAATAGGGCTAAAGAATTAGGTTGTAATAAGATAGCCCTTGGTCATCATTTTGATGATGTTATTGAAACTACTTTACTTTCAATGTTTTATGGTTCCGAGGTTAAGACTATGTTACCTAAATTACATAGTACTAACTTTGAAGGCTTAGAGTTAATTAGGCCTTTATATATGGTTAAAGAGGCTGATATTATTTCATGGCGCAATAGTAATGATTTAGTATTTATAAATTGTGCTTGTCGTTTTACCGAAGGTTGTTCGTTAATAAATGATGGAACTAGTAAGCGAAAAGAGATTAAAGAGTTAATAAAGAATTTAAGAAAAGTAAATAGTGATATTGATAATAGTATCTTTAGAAGTATGAATAATATTAATTTAGATTGTGTTTTAGGAACGAAGAAAAATGGGGAGTATAAGAGCTTTTTGGATGAGTATGATGAAAATAAACCAAATATTTTGGAATAATTTATATTTTGGTGGAAAATTACTATTAAAAAATTAAGAATATGATTAATAAAATGTCAAAACATCAAGTTTGGCTTAGCTAAACTTGATGTTTTGCTAAAAAAGAATAGCAATTTATTAAGTTTAAGCAAAATACTTGTGTTTTTAGAGGAATTAGTTAAAATAGTAGCAGTTGTTGATGGAGAAACTTTGTTAAATATATTAATAAGAGTTCTTGAAGAATATTAACAATAATTGTATCATTATTATAGATAGTGGAGGTATATAATGTTTAGAAAGAATAGTTTAAGTATTTTTGATGCTGCAAATTTTTTCTTAAAAATAGTAGATAGAGATGCAGGTAGTACTATAACACCATTAAAATTGCAAAAAATTTTATATTATGCACAAGGGTATTATTTAGCTTACTATGATAAAGAGTTGTTTCCTGAAGATTTTGAAGCTTGGGCTCATGGACCCGCTAATGAAGGGATATACAATAAGTATAAAAAATTTGGGTTTGATTCTATACCTTGTCCAACTGATGAAACAATTAATATTAGTGATAATATTTGTGCATTTTTAAGTGATATTTGGCAGACTTTTGGTATTTATGATGGTAAGTTTTTAGAAGAACAAACTCATAAAGAAGAACCTTGGATTAAGGCGAGAAAAGGTTGTGCGATTGGTGAAAGATGTCATAATATAATTACTAAAGAAAGTATGAAAGAGTTTTTTAAAACAGTTATAAATGACATATAAGCTTAATGTTCAAAAAAGTTTTAATTATAATTTAAATAAAAATAATAATGATGACAAGTACGGTGTCTTAAAGTTTTCTAGCTGCCATGATAAATATCCTATTTATGAATTAAAAAAGGATGAATTAAAGGCATTCTTAAATTTTGCTAAATTGTTTGAAAGTTTGCTGTGGCGAGAAATTAAGGTATATCCAAGTTTTAAATTTGAAAATATTCCGCAACTTAACAAACCAGATAGTATAGATAGAGATATAATTTTAAGCTCTTTAAGAGTGACTGATAAGTTTAGATTAATTGGTTATCGTCAAGAAGAATACTTTTGCATAGTTTGGTTTGATAAAAATCATGAAACTTACAAAGGATAATTAGTGAAATAAGTGAATAATTTCTTGTAATTGGCGAAAAATAAGGTAAAATAAAATTAGAAATAGGAGAAGTATTATGTTTGAAAAGAAATTAACAGGTTATGCAAGCAACGACAAACCACAAAATAAAGGAGCAAAATTTTGGGAGGCTCATCCTATAATACCGGATATTAATATATATACAGCCATTAAGGTTATTAGTAGTTTTTATCGTGATGAAAAGGCAGTTGATTGTTTAAAATTATCAGCAACTTATCAACAGTTATTAGATGATGCCGTTACAGTCTCGATGGCTTTAAAAGAATTAGGGGTTAAAAAAGGGGATATTATTACTGTATCTATGCCTAATTTTTATCAGGCTGTAGCTGTTTTTATGGCTGCTAATAGAATTGGGGCGACAACAACATTTTTAAATTCTTTTGCACCAGATGAAGAAATTGTATCATATTTAAATTTGTTTGAAAGTCCCGTTTATATAAATTTTAATCGTAGTGATGAAGAAAATCAGAAGATTGTAGATAAAACTCATGTCAGATATGTTATTACTTTAGATAAAAGTAAAGTTAATTCATTAAGTCTTAATGGTAATTATCATTTAACTAAGAGTAATACGATTGATTTTAATACTTTAGGATGTTTGGCTAAGTTTCAAAAAAAGACTTTAGAAAATCCTTTTAATTCTTTAGATGATGCATTAATTCTTTATACTAGTGGGACAACTGGAAAGCCTAAGGCGGTGGTTTTGACAAATAAGAATATTTTAGCAGCCGCTACTTATTTAAAAAACTCAACTCATATTAGTGATACTCGTGGTGAAAAAAGTTTAGTTTGTGTTCCATTTACTTATCCTTATGGTTTTTCTACCTCAACACTTATGTCGTTAATGTGTGGAAGAACAGCCATTTTGGCACCAGATTTATCCAAGGACAATTTATATTATTATTTGGCTAAAAATCCTAATATAATATTTGGAAGTCCAGCCCTTTTAGAATTAATGATGATAAATGCTCCGAAAGATTTTGATTTATCTTCGGTTAAAACTTTTATCTCTGGCGGTGATTTCTTAACTCCAGCAAATGCTAAAAGAGGGGAAGATTTCTTTCAAGAACATAAGGCTAAGACGGTTATTACAAATGGCTCGGGAAATGCTGAAACTGTTTCTTGTGGTACAAATTCGGTAGGAATTGAAGTAAAATCAGAAACGGTTGGACGAGTTTTAACCGGCAGCGATTGTTTAGTTATAGATATGGATAAATATAATAACGATAGAACAATAGAAGAAAAGAAAATAGGGGAAGAAGGTTTACTGCTTATTGGCGGTGAGCATGTTTTCAAAGAATATTATAAAAAACCAGAATTAACTAAAAAGGCTAAAATTGTTGTTAATGGAAAAAATTATGTAGCAACGGGAATGTTTGGAAGACTTGATAATGATGGTTATTTCACTTTAACTGGTCGTCAATCAAGATTTTATATAATATCTACTTTAAATAAAGTTTATTTAGATTATGTTCAGGGAGTTATAAGTAATTTTCCTTGTGTGAAAGATTGTGCTGTTGTTAAAATTGATACTAACGATGGAAGTCTAGCAGCAAATAAAGCCTATATTGTTCTAGATGAAAGCAAGATGCTTGATAATAAAGATTTTACTAGTCAAATACTTGATTTATGTTTAAAGCCTATTAAAATGGTAAATGGTGATGTTGTTCAATTAAAAGAATATGAAATTCCTGCCTATATCGAATTTGTTAATGCACTTCCTAGAAGAAAAGGAACTGAAAAAGTAGATTATCAATTGTTAGAACAAAAAGCAGCTGATGATTTGAAAAAGGGCGAACCTCAAAAATTTTATAAGTTAGAACTTGCAAAATAAAATGCAGGTTCTTTATTTATATTCATAGACTTATTTGATATAATTAATCTTGTAAGATAGGAGTTGATAATATGCAAAGTGGTGTTTATTTCCCAATGTTGGCATTACCGTTTAGCTTTTTAATGCTAATATTATATTTTGCTAAAGAACATATTAATACGAAAGAAACAAAAATATTTGGAGTACTTATTGTATCTAATTTTTTAGGGTTACTTATAGAAATAATGTGTACAGTGGCTTCGATAATATATTTTAAACATCCTCACATAAGTAATTTTATTTATAAATCTTATTTAATGTATATAATCGTATGGATATCAACATTTGCTTATTATGTTTTTAGTGTAACCAGACCTAGAGGTTTAGAAGTAAGAAAAGGAAGAATTAAATTATTTGCTTTATATTATCTATTGATTGCAATTTTTTTGACAATTTTGCCAATTAAATCAGTTATTGAAGACGATTTTAGGACTAGATATACTTGTGGCCCTTGTGTTAGTTTTTCTTATATAATTTCTTTTGTGGCTATAATGGTGGTTTTAGTATGTTTAATATTAAATTATAGAAAATTAAAAACTAAAAAATTAATTCCTGTATATTTGTTTTTGATAATTGGCTCAATTGCTATACTTATTCAATCATCACACCCAGAAATTTTAATGATGACATATGTAGAAACTTTTATTTGCGTAATAATGTATTTTACTATTGAAAATCCTGATTTGAAAATGGTTAATCAGTTAGAACTGGCTAAAAATGAAGCTGAAAAAGCCAACAGGGCTAAGTCAGATTTTCTATCTAGTATGTCTCATGAGATTAGAACACCTTTAAATGCGATAGTAGGTCTTTCTAATGATATTAAAGAACGAGGTAATTGTCCCAAAGATATGCAAGAAGATTTAGGGGATATCGTTAATGCTTCTAATACATTACTTGAAATAGTTGGTAATATTATGGATATTAATAAGATAGAGTCAGATAAGATGGAAATTATTGAAATTCCTTATAACTTTAAAGAAGAGATAGAAACCCTAGCAAGAATAGACTCAGTAAGAATTGGGGAAAAGCCAATCGAATTAACTGTTGATATTGCAAAAGATATTCCTTATGAATTAATTGGGGATAAAGGTCATATTAAAGAAATAGTTAATAATTTATTATCGAATGCCATTAAATATACTGATAAGGGTAAGATTGAACTAAATGTAAAATGTATAAATAAAGATGATATTTGTAATTTATATATTACTTGTAAAGATACCGGAAAAGGCATAAAAGCTGAGAATATTAGTCGATTATTTAATAAGTTTGATAGATTAGATGCTGAAAGAAACACCACGGTTGAAGGAACCGGACTTGGTCTTGCTATTACGAAAAAATTAGTCGAATTAATGGGTGGTAAAATTAATGTAGAATCAACTTTTGGTAAGGGTTCGATGTTTATGGTAAATGTTCCTCAAAGAATAGGTATGATGAGTAAACCTTTAACTAAGGAAGAATTAAATAATACAGCCGAGTTGATCTTAGATTTAAGTAAAAATAATATTGATTATAGTAAAAAGAAAATCTTAGTAGTTGATGATAACAAATTAAATATTAAAGTAGCCAGAAGAGCCTTAGAACCTTTACATTTTAAAGAAATTGATGATGCTGAAAATGGATTGGTATGTGTTAATAAAATTAAAGATGGTAATACTTATGATATTATTTTAATGGATATAATGATGCCCGTGATGAGTGGAGAGACTGCTCTTAAAAATTTAAAAGAAATAGAGGGATTTAATATTCCAGTTATTGCCTTAACGGCCGATGCCATTGCCGGAGCCGAAGAAAAATATAAAGAAGAAGGGTTTACTAGTTATATAGCTAAACCATTTAGTAAAGATCAAATAAAACTTAAATTAGATAAAGTATTTGAAGAATTAGAAAATAATAAAAAAGATAAAGCTAAAAAAGATAATTCTAAAGATAAAAAAGTAAATAAAAAATTAGATAAAAATACGAAGAAAAACAATAAAAATAATGATAATAAAACTTATGATGAAAAGTATTTGTTAGATAACGGAATTGACTATAATAAAGGGGTAGAGTTATTTGGAGATATCACAACTTATAAAGAAATGTTAAGTGATTGGTATAAAGATTCTTTAAATAAATTTAAGAAAATAAAAGAATTATTAGATAATAAAGATATGCAAAATTATAGCGTAGAAGTACATTCCCTAAAAAGTGATGCCAAGTATTTTGGAATGAATAAATTAGCTGAAATATCTTTAGACCATGAATTAAAAAGTAAAGAAAATGATACTGATTATGTAACTGATAATTTTAAAGAGTTAGAAAAAGAATTTAATAGAGTAATAGAAATAGTAGGTAAGTACTTAAAATAGTATTTACTTACTTTTTATTTTTGATAAAATTTAAGTAGAAGTTTAGGAGATATTGTTTTATGATAAATACGAAGTTAACAAGATTAGCAAGTAAGATTGCTTATAAGGCTCATGAAGGTCAAACTGATAAAGCAGGAGTTCCTTATATATTTCATTCTATTCATATTGCTGAACAAATGGATAGTGAAGAATCTTGTGTAGTAGCACTTTTACACGATGTTATAGAAGATAGTGATATTACTTTAGAAATTTTAAGTAAATATTTTAATGATGATATAATTGCCGCCTTAAGAGTATTAACAAAGAAAGAAAATGATGATTATGTTATGTATATTAAAAGAGTTAAAACAAATAAGTTAGCAACCAAAGTAAAAATAAAAGATTTAGAACATAATAAGGATTTAACTAGATTAGATGAAGTAACCGATAGGGATAAAAAAAGATCCATGAAGTATTGGGAAGCAATTAGATATTTAGAAGATATTGAAACTATATAGGTTAAAATGACTAGAATTAAAAATGATTGCATTTTGTAAATAAGTGTGGTAGTATAAGCCTCAACCAAGGGGGATTGGTTGCAGTGAATAAGAAGAAAAAAGGGATAATTTTATTTACCATTAGTATTTTAATAGTTGTGATTAGTGTATTTATTGGAGTATATGTTAAATGTATGCATACAGACCATACGAAAGAAGTCTGTCCAGTTACTAAAATATTAAATATTCTATATTATATTAATCCAGATTCAAAATTAATGAGTGAACATCAAATAAAAAATATGACAATCGCTTATCAAGAGGAAAATGTTTTAATAGATAAGATAGAATATGGAGAGATTATTGAACCTATTTACAATGTTTATACAACAGAGGCTTTAGTAAATTGTGATGAAACCTGTCATTTATATTATGAAGCACCAGAAGGGTTCACTTTAAAAGAAGACGGAACTTGTGAGAAAAAAGTTAAAATAGGGGAACAATTTAGAGGACTATATGGTATTACTACTTATTTTAAAGATGGGACTAGTAAAGAACTAATAACGCTGGATTTTTCTAAATAATTGGGACTTGATTTTAAAAAATTAAAGTGTATAATAACAGTTACCTAAAGGGGGGGGAGAAAAGATGAATATTAAAATTAATAAAGAAAATATTAAAAGATTTACAGCAGGAGTAGTTTTAGCAGCGGTAGTAGGGACGCCAGTGGGACTTGCTATTGGTTGCAAAAAAACTGATCACTCTAAAGAGTTATGTCCTGTAACTAAATTACTTAATATGTTACCAAATTATAAAAATGCAGAGTTAGATTATGAAATTCCAAGAGGAGCAGAACATCAGTTAACACATTTAGCCGAGGATTATTATAGTAAACAATACGGTGAAGATACTAATGAAGAAGAAAAGTTAATTGTGGGCTCAATTTATGGGCAAATTACTTATACAGAGGAATTTCATAAAATTTATGAAAATGGCTTAGAAGAAGTATATACTAATGAATATTCAAAGGGAGAAAATGGTATTACTACTTACTATAGTGATGGTACTAAGGATTCTTTAGTATTTGAAACAAAAAATATTCCTGAACCTGAACCTGATTTTCAATTAAAAAAAGTAATTAATCATAATAGATAAAAATGGCACTTAAATAGTGTTGTTTTTTTAAATTTATCTTATTGATATTAAAATTTAAATGTGATAGTATAATTTGCACATAGGAGTGTATTAAGAATGAAAATTAATAAGGAAAATATCGAAAAATATGCGGCTTTATCATTGTGTGGTTTTGCCATGGCAGCCTCATTGGTAAGTTTTAAATGTGAAAAAACAATGCATAGTAAAGAAAAATGTCCAATTACAAGAATTGAACTTGGATTAGGACTTGAGGAGGCAGCGGTTAAACATCAATTAGCAAAGGCAATGACCGAACAAGGAAATAGTAGTGCTAAATGTGGAAATTTAGAAAAGAAATACTTCCGTTATGATGTGCTTGAAGATGCTAAAAATGGTGAAAAATTTGATGATAGTATCCTAAAAAAAGATTATGATTCATGTATTATTAGAGATGAAAATGATAATTGGAAAATGGAAGATATTACTTTTGCCTGTAAAAATGTTGGTACGGGAATTATGTCTAAAAATAATTTTCTAGTACTAAAAGAGGCTAAGAAAAATAATGATGTAATAGATAATGAGGATAGCAGTAATTTTGCTAGAGAATATGTTGAAAAAATTAAATATATTGGTCCGGCTGGTAAAAATGTAGAAAATGCGGTTGTTTTAGAAGATAGAGATGGTGTTAAAAAGGAAGTAATTGCTGATAATCTTAAAGAAAATGATTTAAAAGATTTGTTTAAAACTTTTTATTATGATGCTGAAGATGGTTTGTATAAGATTGATGAGTCTTTATTTGTTGAATTTATACGTTCTAGAGTTGTAGAAAGTAGAAGTTATACTAGTTTAATAGCCAAGTTTGATCAAAAAACTAATACGCATACGGTGACGGTACCAGATGGATGTTTTCTAGCACCAAATGGTTTGGCTTGTAAAATAATTTTAACAGTACCTTATGAAAACTTTAGTTTGTATAATTTTAAAGAATTGGATTTAGAAAATAATTTAGACCAAAGTAATAACATAACAAGAAAATTATCACGATAAAACAATTAGAAAATAGCACTTAAGTAGTGTTATTTTTTTAAAGTTAATGTTATACTGGATAAGTCTTAAGAGGAAGTTTATGATAAATAAAATAAAAAATATGTTACTTTATAATTTTAAAGAGTTAGTTACTTTTCAAGCTGGATTCAAAGTTACTAGTTTTCTAATATTTGCCCCTTTATTTTTGAATCTTTTTAATATAATTATGAAAATTACGGGATATGAGTATCTAACTTTAGAAAATATACTTAGTTTTATTAGTAATCCAATTGTAATAATAATGGTAATTTTACTTATCTTATTTATGTTGGTATATACTTTTTTTGATTTATCAACAATAATTATTATATTAGATGCCTCATATCAAGAAAAAAAGATTGAGTTAAAGGAAGTACTTTCGATATCTTTTAGAAAGTCTTGGGAAGTTTTTAGGTCTAAGAATATAGTCTTGGCCTTTATGTTATTATTTTTAATACCATTTTTAAATATAGGGGTTGTTTCGGGATTTATTTCTTCTATAAATATACCAGAATTTATTATGGATTATATCAATAATAATATCTTATTTATGATTATATTCTGGGGATGCTTTGGGTTATTAATGGTAGTATTATTACGTTGGTTATATGCTATATTTTATTATGTTTTAGAAAATTGTGATTTTAAAGAGGCTAGGAAAAGAAGTATTAAATTAAGTGAAAATAGTAGAATAAAAGATTTAATTAAATTAGTAGTTACCCAAGGGATTGTTTATGCCTTATATTTAGTTTTTGTTTTAACTGGGGTGGCTTTAATATATCTTATCTATAAGTTACTTAGTAAGGTTATGATAATAGGTAGTGTTTTTATTACGATTATAGGTATTTTCTTAGCCGTATCCTTAATAATCTTTGCTTCCTTATCTATGCCCCTAAGTTATGCTGTTATGAGTATTATGTATTATCGTCATAAAGAAAAAAATAAAGAAAAAATTAAACATATTAATTTTAATAAAAAAAGAAGAGTTGTAATATCAACGAAAAGATGGCAACATTTTAAAGTAGCTTTAGGAATAATTGCTATTATAACGGGAAGTGTCTTTACTTATGGTATTGCTACTAATAAATATAACTTTAATATAGAATATATAAAAAATACAGAGATAACAGCACATAGAGGGGATAGTATAAATTATCCGGAAAATACTATGGTGGCATTTATATCAGCCTTAGATAAAAGTGCAGATTGGATAGAACTAGATGTTCAATTAACGAGCGATAAAAGAGTCGTTGTTAGTCATGATGCTAATTTGAAAAGAGTGGCTGGGGTTGATAAAAATATATATGATTTAACTTATGACCAATTACAAGAAATTAATTTAAATAATATAGATGGCTCTAAAAAAGAAGTTAAAGTACCGTTATTAAGTGATGTATTTATTTGGGGACTAGTTAATAATATTAAATTTAATGTAGAAATTAAACCTTATTACGAAGATAGATTATTAGTAGAAAATACTATTAAATTAATTAAGAAATATCATTTAGAAGATAGAGTGGTATTAACATCATCTAAGTATAATGTATTAGAAGAAATAAAAGAAATAGATAATAAAATTGCAACAGGATATATAATGAGTTTTGCTTATGGAGATATATTAAAGTTAGATAAAGCGGATAATTTTAGTATTGAGGCCTCATCCATAAATAAAGAATTAGTAAAGAATTTACATAATAGTGGAAAAGAAGTATATGCTTGGACGGTTAATAGTAAAGATAGTATTAATAAGATGTTAGATTTAAATGTAGATAATATTATTACCGATGATGTTGATTTAGCCCGAAAATTATTGTTTGAAAGTAAAAGTAGTAATTTAGTATTTGTTTATTTAAAAATGATAGAAGAGATATTTAGATAAAAAAACATATCATGGAGTAATCTTAGATATGTTTTGCCTTTTTTAATCTTATTTATATTATCTAGATTGTTTTAATTTTAAGGCTTCATTTTTAACAAAATAATCTATTTTTTCAAACATTACTTTAAATAATTCATCTGGTTTATTAACTTTTAGTATCTTAAAAATATCTTGCCATGTACATTTATCGTTTGTAATAGCAGTATTTAATTCTTCTATAATTTTAAAGTATTTATGATTTTCTAAGTACATAATATAGAGATATAAACCACTAATATATCCTAAGAATGTCCAAATAAGGCTGATATATGTTTTTTTACTTACAATTAGTTTATAAAGCTCTTTAATTGCAGTTTCATAGTTTTTAGAATTTTTAAAAATACTTGTATAATTATCTTTAGAAACACTGCCTTTCTCTTTAAAAGTATATAATACTCTATTAACATAATAGACTCTATCACAAAGGACTAAAGAATTATAAAAAATATCACATAAATGATTATTATAATCGCTTTCATATCCCTTAGTTCTTAGAAAATCTAAAAAGATAAATTCTTCCGCATAGGCTATACTTTCAGTTATAAAATCATTAATCTCTGTTCTATGAGTTTGAAGGTCAGAAGGTTCATTACGCAAATGAGTTATTTCATGTAAAAGCACTGTGGCATCAATAATATCGCCACAATAATTAAAATTGATTATTCCTTTATTACTATGCGCATTAAAACGTAAGTTATTATATTCTTGAGTAGTTATTTCGTTCTTTTCTAATTTTTCTTTAATATTATTGATAATAATTTTTTTATTCTTAACTAAGTCAGAAACTTTAACGTTAATATGATAAAAGTCAAGAAATTCTTGCGTTAAATTGTACATCTCTTCAATAGAAATTTGAATATAAGGACTATTTTTATCAATTTTAGTTAATCCTTTTTTTCTAGCATCATGATAAGTTTTGTTATAATCTAAAAAAATATTAAAAAATTTATCAGCTTGGTAGCCTAGAAAGTCTAAGTTATTAACTAAAAGATAAGAATTACTATAAAAGCTAAAATTGCTTATAATATGATTAATTAGGGCTATAGTATCTTCGTCAGTAAATATTTTTTTCATAAGTACCACCTAACGCTATTTTAACATAATTCTATTAAAAATTTTAATAATTTGTTATAATCATTATTAATGGACTGGATGTGTAAAAAATGAAATATGTAATAAAAAACGGCGCTGTTAGTATTAATGGCGAGACAATATTAGAAAGTATTAATTTAGAAATAAATGAAAAAAGTCATATTGGCATAGTAGGGAAGAATGGGGCCGGTAAGACCACTCTTTTACGCAGTATTGTAGATAATTCGATATTAGAAAGTGGTATAGATGATACTTCTTTTCAGGTAATTAAACAGGGTAATCCTAGCATCGGTTATTTAAAACAAATTGAATTAAATGATAATAATACGATGTTAGAAGAAGTAAGAAAGCCTTTTTTAGATATTATTAAGATGGAAGATAGACTGGAATATTTAATTAAGGAAATGAATACTCGTGATGATATAAAGTTAGTTCTAGAATATACTGCATTAGAAGAAAAATTTAAAAATAATGGGGGCTATAGCTATAAAAAAGAGTATGAAATATTAATTAAAAAATTTGGCTTTAATGATTGTGATAAGAGTAAGTATTTAAAAGAATTTTCGGGTGGTCAAAAGACTAAGATTGCTTTTATAAAGATGTTACTTAATAAACCAGATATCTTACTTTTAGATGAACCTACTAATCATTTAGACATAGATACCGTGGAGTGGTTGGAAGAATATTTAAAAAACTATAAAAAAGCCATAGTAGTAGTATCACATGATAGAATGTTTATTAATAATATTGTAGATACCATTTATGATATAAGTTATGGGGCTTTAACTAAATATAGTGGTAATTATGATTATTATGAGTTTCAAAAACAATTAAATTATGAAAAAGCCTTAAAAGACTATGAGTTTCAGCAAAAAGAGATAGCCCGATTAACCAGAATTTATGAACGATTTAGATGTAAACCTTCTAAGGCGAGGTTGGCGATGTCCAGACTTCATCAATTAGAAAAAATGGATATATTAGAAAGACCTAATAAGATAGAGGCTATTACTTTTAAAACTAATATTGATAATATAGTTATGCCTAGTAGAGAAGTATTTATTTTGGATAATCTAGGAGTAGGTTATGATAATATTTTATATAACTTAAATTTATATGTAAGACGTGGGGATAAAATTGGGATAATTGGGCCGAATGGGTTAGGAAAATCAACAATTTTAAAAACGATAGTGGGTTTAATTCCTAAAATGCAGGGAACTATAACGGTAGGAAATAATGTTAATATTGGTTATTTTGATCAGAGTCTTATGATGCTGGATGAAAATAATACGGTTTTAGAAGAATTTATGGCTCAGTTTCCTAAAGTATCGGAATATGAGGCTAGATGTAGTTTGGGTTCTTTCTTATTTAAAGGTGATGATGTTTTAAAGAAATTAAAGGTTTTATCTGGTGGGGAAAGAGTTAGATTACAATTATGTAAAATTTTATATACGAGACCTAATGTTTTAATTTTAGATGAACCAACTAACCATTTAGATATGGTAGGAAGAGAATATTTAGAGACTATTTTAAATGAATATACAGGAACGGTATTATTTGTTTCTCATGATAGATATTTTGTTAGTAAGGTTGCTACTTCAATTCTTGCTTTAACTAAAGATGATTATAAGTTATATAACTGTAGTTATAATGAATACTTAGATAAGATAAAATTAGAAAAAAATATCGATAGTAAGGATAATGATATAAAGTTAGGGGAAGTTTCTAAAGAAAATAAAAAGAAAGTTAATACTTATAATTTAAATAAAGAAATAAGTAAAATAGAACGAGAGATTAAAAAGTTAGAAGAATTGATTAAAAAAGATGAAGAATCATTATATTTAGAAGAAGTTTATAGTGATTATGATAAGTTAAATACCATAAATAATAGAATAAATGATAGTAAGAAAAAGTTAGAAGAACTTAATAATAAATGGTTAGAATTAATGGAAATATAGGATAACAATTAAAATTTAATGGTTTTTTAGATGTAGTATTAATTGGGGGATTATAAAGAGTATTTTAAGAAAAAATCTTATTTACTCTTTTTTATAATTATAGTAGTTGGATTGTTATTAAAAGGATAAAAAAAGAAAGTTTGGGGCTTTCTTGTAAACTTTTAAAACTTTATAATATTTTATTTTCTTTATAGCATTCATAAATGTAATCGGGGTTTTCATAGTATAGACTGCTATTGTAATTATCGATTTTAGGAATAATCCATGAGGTTAAAACGGTAATTAGGGTGTTAATATATTCATTTTTGTCACTATTTATTTTCATTATTAAGTGCTGATAAACTTTGCCTATTTCCCAAAATGTAGGAATTTTATATTTGCATTCCTTTAGAATATCGTAATTTCCAATTTCTATTTTATTATCCTTGATAATTTCATCAGTTATTTTTTCAATATTTTCACAGTGGTATACTTCTGCTAAGGTATAAATTTTATTAATGTTTTCTTTTCCTAGTTTCTTTACGATATACTCTTTAGTATTTTTAGTTTCTCGAGCAATATATTCAATTATACTACATACAAAGAATAGATTATTATCATTATCATTTTCACGCATATTATATTTCCTCAGCAGCAATAAATTTTAAACAATTTAGAGCATTTTTTGAACAGAAGGCGATTTGATGAGTTGGGTGTTTAAATTTAGCAAGTTCCCAAAATGCTTCTCTTGTAATTATGCCATTTATTAAGTCGTTTACATAATTATATACTTGGTCGTCTGCCATAGCGCCAATCACAATATCATATTCATGCTTTTTTCCGTTACGACAATTTATTATGAAATCTAACCATTCTTCTGTCATTAAGGTAAAATCTTTTATTTTTAAATTAGAATTCTCATGATATTCGTATATGTTGATAAAAGATGTATCATATTTTCTTGCCCACTTTTCTGCTTGTTCCCTTAAGGTTGTACAGTAAAATCCTTCTCCAAAATCTTTTGGATATTTCCCTTGGATTATACTGGAATTTTTAATTTGAGAATAACTGCCTTGATATATAATTTGCATATTTTTTCCTCCTTTTTAATTTATAACTTTTCTTGAGTTCATTATATATTAAAATTTGTTTTAAAGTAAATAAATTTAGAAGTTTAATAAATGAAATTAGTCTTTTTGTGTTATTATATAAATGTAGAATAAAAGGAGAATAGTTATGTTAAATTTTGATTTTAAAGAAAAAGTAGTGCTTATTACCGGAGCCGGTAGCGGTATTGGGGAAGAGTGCGCTAAAGAATTTAGTAATTGCGGCGCTACGGTAGTGTTATGTGATAATAAGGAAGATAGAATTAAAAAGGTTAAAGAGGAGATAAGTGCTACTGGGGGACGAGCTGTTGCTTGCAAAGTTGATGTTACTGATTATAAGATGATTGAAAAATTAGTGGCTTTTGTTGTAGAAAAATTAGGGCGTATTGATGTTGTCGTTAATTCAGCTGGTATTTGTAAATTAGTGCCTATTGATGAAATGCCGATTGAAACTGTTGATGCTTTAATTGATATCAATTTAAAAGGAACTGTATATATGTGTAAAGCCTTAACTCCGGTTTTGAAAAAGCAAAAGTTTGGTAAAATTATCAATATGTCTAGTATTGCCGGAAGGATTTGTAACAGTGGTTCAAATGTTTATGCTACAACTAAAGCGGGAATTATGGCAATAAGCAGTAGCATGGCTCGTGAACTTGCTCCTTATAATGTTAATGTTAATTCTGTTTTACCAGGGATTGTTCGTACTAATATGTGGGAAGGTATTCTAGATGACTTTACTAATAAAGATGATAGTATTAGGGAAGAAACCTTTAAACAATCTACATCCGCAATTCCTTTAGGCCGTCCTCAAACTGTTTTGGATATCGCATCTTTAGTTTTGTATTTAGCAAGTGATGAGGCTAAAAATATTACTGCTCAAAATATTGCTGTAGACGGGGGATATACCTTTGATATTTAGGTACTAGAAATAGTACTTTTTTCTTTAGCTTTACTGCTTTTATATACTTAGTATTTCTTAGTATATAGTAGCATAAAATCTTTATAAATACTTAATAAAAATCAACAAATTTAATTGACTTTAAAGATTAAGTGTAATATCCTAATGACTACTAAGACGGGTGATAAAATGGCGATAGTTAAAGTAAAAAGTATTAATGATATAAAGTTACCAGATATTCCTAAAATAAAAGGAGGTAATGGTGAAATTTATCAATATACAAGTTCTCTTTATTTTAAAAAAATACCCTTTAATCAAGGCGATTTAACTTTAAAAGAAAATCAAGAAAGATTAGAAATTTTAACTAAAGTTATGAATTTGCAAGGAACTAAGTATTTAATATTACCGCAAAATATTTATATAACTGATGATACTTTACTTGGATATACTTCTAAGATTAAAGAGGCTAAGACAATAAAGGATATTAGTTTAAATAGTAAATATGATGATGTAATAAAATCTTTTAAATTACTTAGAAAAGATATAAGAATACTTGCTGATCAAGATATATTTAATTATGATACTACTTCTAATAATATTTTATATGATGGAAGATTGTATTTAATTGATTTTGATAACAGCATTTATTGTGATGATAGAGTATATTTAAGAACTTTACATAATATATTTGCAACTATATATTTAAGTTTAGTAAAAGATGGTTTTGGTTCACCCTTATTAATGGAAAGAGATTTAGAGGCTTTAGAACAAGAATTTAAGTCTTTTAGAAGCACAAATTATGATTTATATTTTGAACTATTAAGATGGAAATTGGAAACTTATACTAGGAAAAGAATAAAAACAGTTGGCGATTTAAGAATGTGTCTTAATTTAACTAAAAGAGGATAAATGTGGCAATAGTAAAGGTAAAAAGTGTTGAAGATTTAAGACTTCCGGATAAAGAATTAATGATATGGAGCAAGAGTAAAATCTATTATAAAAATGGTAAGTATTTAAAAATCTTAAATATTTGTGATAGATTATTAAGTGAGGGGACTAATTATAATAGATTGCAAGTATTAGAAAAGTTATCAGAATTAAAGGACATTAAATATTTAGAGTTACCCCAAAATTTATATATAACTGATAAAGAATTCTTAGGCTATAGTATGCCTATTTGTTTAGGAAAGCCTTTGGATTACTTAACTGAAGATATATCTATTAATAGGGTTATTAAAATGGTAATGGGGCTTTTAGAAGATATTCAAAAAATAAGTGCAATTGGTATTTTAAATCCCGATATTTGGGGCGGAAATGTTTTATTTGATAAAAATAATTTATATTTAATTGATTTTGATAACTGTATTTATTTCGATGATATAGATTTGGCTTATAAAATAATGGGAATGTCTTTGTTTAATTTAATAATTGATAGAATGCTTGATTCCTATGATTTAAATTGGTTAAATGATATAGATATTAATTATATAAAAGAAAGAATTGATAACTTAGAAAGTACGGATTATATTGCTTTTATAAATTTACTAAGATTAAAAATAGCAAGAAAGAGTCAAGAAAAAATAGAAACCGTTGGTGATATAAGAAGATGTTTAAGGAATGAGAAGTTATGGCAATAATTAAAGTGAAAAGTGTTAAAGATATACCAAAATTAAAGGAGTTTAAAGTAGAAAGTACAAATAAATTGTATTTTCAAGAAAATGATTATATCGTAAAAATATTTTTAGATTGTTATCGTAGTTTAGACCAAAAAATTGGAAAAGATATATTTAAATTATTAGTTAAATTAAGAAAGTTAGAGGGTGAGAGTCAATTAATATTACCCCATGATATATATATGACTGATAAGGCTATCTTGGGATATAATACAAAGTTTATAAACGCTTCTAATGTTAATTTTATAAGTAGAGAAACGAAGATAAAAGAGTTATTGGAGGCTTATCAAAAGTTATTAGAAAGTATTAGACTATTGGCTAATAACAATATTAAATTAGTTGATATTCATTCTGGTAATATGCTTTATAAAAATGGTTATTTATATTTATTAGATTTTGATTTATCTAATATTGATAAAAATTATGATAGCGATAAATTATATATTGAGATGTCCTATAAAATTTGGCAAATAATTTTAAGAAGTATTTTTAAATATTTAGGGGATTATAGTCTTTATGAAGTTTTAAATCACTTTCAATTAATAGATTTTAACCGAGGGGCTTTAGGATGTGGTATAATTAGTATTACTGAGAGTTTAGAGGAGTTTTATTTTAGTTTACAAAAGTCTTTAAAGGTAGATGATAATACTACTCTTTTAGATATAGATATGGTTTTAAGGAGAATAAATAATGGATATTAATGAAAGATATAATGTGTTAGTAAATAAATTAAATGATATTGGGAGGTCACTTTGATGTTGATGCTAAAGACAAAAGAATAAAAGAATTAGAAGATATTTTAAATCAACCTAATATCTGGAATGATAATGTTTATGCTAGTAAAGTTAATAATGAACTTATTAATTTAAAAAAAGAACTTAGTGATTTAAAGAGAGCTAGTAGTATTGTTTCTGGTTTAAAAGATTTAATGGAGTTAGTTAGTTTAGATGATAGCCTAAAAGATGATTTAGAAGCCGAGTTTTTAACTGCCGAAAAGTTAGTAGAAGAATTAGAGATAGCGACTTTGCTTAATGGTCCTTATGATAACTTAAATTGTTTTTTAGAAATTCATCCCGGTGCTGGGGGGACCGAGGCTATGGACTGGGCTTCAATGTTACTTAGAATGTATGAGAGATTTTGTGAGGCAAACGGATATAAATATGAGGTTATTGACTTTTTAAAAGGCGAGGAAGCAGGGGTAAAATCGGTAACTTTAAGAATTAGTGGGAATATGAGTTATGGATATTTTAAAGGCGAAAAAGGGGTCCATAGACTAGTAAGGATATCACCATTTGATTCTAATAAAAGACGCCATACTTCCTTTGCTTCTGTTACAGTAGTGCCAGAATTTGATAAAGTAAGTGATATTGAAATTAAAGATGAAGATTTAAAAATAGATGTATTTCATTCTAGTGGGGCTGGTGGTCAATCAGTAAATACTAGTGATTCGGCAGTTAGAATTACCCATTTGCCAACCAAAATAGTGGTATCTTGTCAAGTAGAAAGAAGTCAGCTACGCAATAAAGAAAGAGCCATGGAAATGCTAAAATCTAAATTGTATCAATTAGAAGTAGAAAAAAAAGAAGCCGAGTTAAATAAAGAAAAGGGAATTAGTGATAGCATTAATTTTGGCAGCCAAATTAGAAATTATGTTTTAGAACCTTATACTTTGGTAAAAGACTTAAGAAGCGGATATGAAACTAGTCAAGCCTTCAAAGTTCTAGATGGAGATATACTGGCTATTATGGAATCAGTATTAAAATTAAAAAAATAAAATTTTATAATTAAAACAGAATAAATGAAATAAAGGTTAAGTAGTAAATAAAAGGAAAGAAAAGAGAGATAATATTTATATGACAATAAAAAAACTAGGCAAGATGGGAGCGATATTAGGACTTTGCCTTTCCATAACTATAGTTTCTTTTATAAATGGAAGAGAAAATCATTTAATTAAGGCTCAAGCGGAGACTATAGATAATACTAAGAGTGCCATTGATTTTATAAATCAAGTAAATGATATTACCGTGCCTTTAGATACTAAGACTTTATTAAGCGATAAAGAATTACAAGACTTAATAAAAATAGGTAAAATTAGTAATGTTTCTTGTGATTATAACTTTACGGGCAATAAAATAGATTTATATAACATTATAAATTTAAATAGTAAAATATATATTCAAGATAAAGAAAATTATTTATTAATTAGTGATATAGCTGATGATGAAATAAGAAAATATATAGAAAATACTATATTAGATATTATTAATAGATTACTTTTGGATAAGAGAAGAAAAGATGATGTTCATAAGTTATTATCTTTAAAAATATTAATAGGTGATTTTGAAGACCAAGAGCAACTGGGAGAATATTTTGAAAAAGATAATTTGATAGTTATATCTTTAAATAATATATTAAAGAATGCTAATAACTTAGATGATTTATATATGAATTTATTTGATACAATTAATCATGAGTTTAATCATATGTTTGTAGTACCTTGCGAAGATAATAAATGTCATTATAAATTAAAAGGAGAAGTAGGAGTATCTTTTTTAAATGAGGCTGTTGCAACTTCCTATAACTATAATATTTTAAAAAATAATTATCAACCAATTAATAAGAACTTTAATTATAGTTATAATAATTTAGAAGAAAGAAAGTATGAAAGCAAGTTGCTTTTATTAAGTTTTTTAGATAATGATAAGTCTATTGATGGATATTATGAGACTTTATTTAAAGGCGATATTTTAAAATTTTGTAACTATTTTAATGCTTATAGTGATAAAGAAATAGAAGATTTATTGAGTGTGCTATGGTTAATTGATGGAAGACTAGCAAGAAATAGTTATTGGAGTAGATTAATTAATAGTAATGATTTTAGTAAATTAAATGCTGTTAATATAAATGAATTTTTAACGGATAGTACTGATGGGATTATTGAAAGTTATATATTAAAAAATAGTGTTCTTCAGTTAATGCTTTATAATAGGCAAAAAGAAGTATTAAGTTTAGATGATAATTTAATATTATATCATTTTATCTTAGTAAATATATTAGATAGTGCTAGTTTTGGTAATTATAATTATACTACACATGAAGTTAGTTATACATTTTATAAAGAATTTTTACATAATTATAAATTGGTTGAAGAGATATATTTTAATTACTTAAGTTCTATATATAATCTTAGTTATGAAGATATAAAAGATTATTATGATAATAAAGATAAAGAAATTTGGTTAAGTAATATAAGTAGCTATGTTAAAGAATTTAAAGTAAGTGGTGAAGATGCTAGTGAAATAGCTAATTTAGTAAATAAGTTTCCTAAAATTAGAAATATAGTAAATGGTGGTACTTTTTTAAGTGATTTTAACTATAATAATTTATTGATAGTTAAAGATGGCTTCATAAAGAATGATAGTGAATTTAGATTTGTTTTAAAATAATAAACTTTACTTTTTTTAAAGATTGTGTATAATAGTAGGCAATTACAGGGGGAAAAAGTGAAAAATATTAATAGAAGAATAGCATCTTTTCTATTATGTTTAACAGTTACCATAAATGCCTGCGGATGTAAACAAGATAATAAAATTGATATGGTTAGTAAGGCTGATTCGAATAATAGAACAGAAGACTTAGAAGTTTTATTACAAGAAAATATAAAAAATTTAACGGATTTGGGAATTACTGATGTTGTTAAATTAAATGATAAAGAAGTAGATGAACTTATTAATAGAGATAATATCGAGTGTGAAAAAGATTTTAATATTACTATTGATGAGTTGGTTGCTAAAATAAAAGTTAATTCTTTTAACTTGGCAAATGGACTAAAAGAATTAAATTATACTTCATTTTTTGATGAGGATTACTTTAATAATATAGAGATTACTAATGAATATGGTTATTCTTTTAGTAAGGAAGATATTGCTTTAATAAAAGATGATATTTATAATGCTTTATATAGTTATTTAGGGTTTGTTTTAAGTACTGGAACTAATGAAGATATCCATAGTTTTACAGAATTAAGTGTTATTTTTGTTCCGGATATCGCAAGCCATGATGAAGAAAATATTACATATGCTAGTTATTCTTATAGTAATAATGTTATTGAAATATGTTTAAATAATATTTTAAATAGTAGTTATGATCTGAATAAAATATTGGCTAGGATTGATGAAACTGTTAAACATGAACTTAGCCATGTAAGACAAAGTGCTTGTAGCGATAAGTTAGATAACGGTGGCGTTTTAAGGCTTGATTTCTTTAACGGATATAATCATAGTTTTTTAATAGAAGCAAGTGCAGAAAGTATTTTATATAATTTAGGGATAGAAGGCGGTTACGAATCTTTAAGTAAGGATTTTGCTTATACTTATGAATGTTATCGTAAATTAGAAAATAAATTGTTATTATGTTCTCTTTTTAATGACTATGGAATAGAAGATTATTATAAGGCTATTAATGATGAAGATATAGAGGCTTTATTTAGTTATTTGAGCGCTAATACTATTGAAGAAAAGAAAGAAATATTAAGTATTATATATACAATGGATGCTTTAGATTGCAGAAATAATTATATAATTAAGTTATTAGGTAGTAAAGATAATTATGATAAAAATGATATTTTTAAAGTAAATGATACATTTAGTAATTTACATTATATCTCTATATTTAAAATAGCTATAAGTAATTTAATTAAATATAATATAGATAATAATGATTTAAGTTTAGAAGATAATGTTTTATTATATTATTTAATTAGTAATCAGATTGCTGATGGAGCCTTCTTAGTAGATGATATAGATAATAATAATGAAACTTATTGTTATGATAAGTTTTGTAAACAATATAAAATAATACAAGATAGTTTCTTTAAGGCTTTAAGTACTATTTACTATACTAAAGAAGAAGATATAGAAAAAATTTATGAAGAATATAAAAAGATAGATATAAAAGATATATTTACTAATATAAGTTCTGGTGTTTCTGAAGGGAATATAATTGATAATAATAGTTATTTATTTACTAATAAATTAAGTAAGTTATTAGAAAAATTTCCTAAAATTCAAGAGATTATTGGTAATAATTATCTTTATACAGATATTAATGAAGATGATTCGCTAAAAATGTTAGATGATGTTTTAGCAGATAGATTATTAATAAAAAAAAGAAAATAAAGAAAGAGCCGTTTTAAGACGACTTTTTTTAATTTATTTACTAGTTTTATCTTTGTCTTCTTTTTCCATATTATTAAGAGCATATTCACAGGCTAAGATAACAAATCTACTAAAAGTTATATCTTGACCAACGATTGCTTTTTCAATTTTTTCAATAAGTTCTAAGGGAAAACGAATAGTTTTATTATCAGTTTCTCCTTTAGGTGATATTTTAAACGCATTCATAAGTAACTCCTAATAAGATTGTATTACATAAAGCATGGCAATTATAGATTGCATATTATAAGACAAAAAGCATTGCATAAATATTGATTTTATTTTGTTAATATTATACTGAGACATAATAAGGATAGATGTGTTATGAAAAAAAGTGTAATATTTATAAGTATAAGTTTAGGATTAATAATATTGTTGGGTATAGGGGTATCTTATTCGATGTGGAATATATCGGTTAGTCAGGATACTACTAATATGGCCGAATCTAAATGTTTTGATTTATCTATAAGTAATCAAGAGAATAGTATTAATTTAGATAATGCTTATCCGATAAGTAATGATAAAGGTAAAAGTTTAACCCCATATACTTTTACTGTTACTAATACTTGCGATATTACGGCTGAGTATTCAGTTAATTTAGAGGTCTTAAAAGATTCTACTTTACCTAGTAAATTTATTGATGTTATGTTTGAAGCTAATATAAATTTACTTAGTAGTTATGATACTACTGATAAAATAAATACTACTAGTATAGAAAGTAGGAAACTTACTACAGGTATTTTAAAATCTCAGGAAAGTAAAGATTATTCTTTAAGATTATGGCTAGATTATAATACAACTTTAGAAGATTTAAATAACGAGATTAAATCTTTTAAATCTAAGATAATAATAGTTGGTAAACCCATAAATTATACTGGAGATACTGTATTTAATTTTGATTACACTGGTTCTGAACAAACCTTTATTGCTCCAGTATCAGGGACATATAAATTAGAAACCTGGGGAGCCCAAGGTGGGAAAACAATAAATGATGGAATTTATCTGGATGCTGGTGGTTTTGGCGGATATTCAAGTGGATTTATAAGTTTGAATGAATATGGAATGTTATATGCATATATTGGTGGACATGGTTCTGATGGAAAATTAAAAGTAAATGATAGTTTAGGTGGATACAACGGCGGTGGTAGTGGTCATTGGGATAAAAGAGATAACGAGGCCAGTGGTGGCGGTGGTGGTGCAACACATATTGCAACAAAATCAGGCTTGCTCAGTAGTTTAGAAAATTATAAAAATGATATTTTGGTAGTGTCTGGCGGTGGCGGCGGAGGAGCGGTTTTGAAATTTATTTCTGGCAATGGTGGCGGTTTTAAAGGAACAGTAGGATATAGAAGTGAGACTTTATATAGCCAAAGTGCTACTCAATTAGATGGTTACAAATTTGGACAAGGCGGTGATGGCTCTGATAGTTATGGTACCCCAGGCGGAGGCGGAGGTGGTGGTTACTACGGCGGCTTTGGTGGATATATTGAAAATAAAAATGATTTTTCGATTGATGCAATTCCAGGTGCTGGTGGCTCTGGATATATAGGCAATCCTCTTTTAAAAGATAAAGTTATGTATTGTTATAACTGTGAAGAATCCAATGAAGAAAGTACTAAAACTATATCGACTACTTGTAATGAAGAAACGCCAACAAGTAACTGTGCTAAAAAAGGAAATGGTTATGCTAGAATAACTTTGGTGAGTATAGATGAATAAAACTCTATTATGCAAAATCTAAAAAAATCAAAAATTGCGTAATAGAGTTTTTAAATTAATTTTGGTTGTTGTTTATCTCGCTTTGAATAACTAATATCTCATTGACAGGTAGACTAACTATATTAGAAATTTGTTCTAAAGTAAGATTTATTTTAGTTGCATTTTTTATGATTTCCTTTGCTTTTTTGAGTTCGCCTTTAATTTGACCTTTTATCTCACCATTAAGTTCGCCATTTTTATAGTATTCTTTCATTTCAGAATTATAAATCCTTTCTTTTTCTTCTTGTTCATCAACATACATTAAATATTCTAAACTTTCCATATAATAAAGCTCCTTGTATATCTATTATATAATAAATTATATCTAAATAATACATTTAGGGTGGGAGGGTGGGGAGTTTAACTAAATTATATAATCCTTTAAAAAATACTCTATATTTGATACAATTTAAGTAGTAAATAATAAAGGAATGGTTATATGAAAAAATGGATAAAATTTATATTAGGAATAACTATAGTAGCATTTTCTTTTAACTTATTTTGTGTACCAGATAACCTAGCCTCTACCGGAATTGGCGGTCTTTCTATAGTAATTAATAATTTTATTAAGATAGATACTTCTTTATTTGTTGGAGTAGTTAATATTTTCTTAATTATCTTATCTTTTATATTTTTAGGTAAAGATGATACTTATAAAACTATTTTAGGAGCACTTATTTATCCCGTTATGTTAAAGTTAACTAGTTATATAACTGGTTTAATTGATTTAAGTAGTGTTGATTTATTAATAAAGTCTATTATTGGTGGAATTATTAATGGTGTTGGTCTAGGGCTGGTTTTTAAAACAGGGTATACAACTGGGGGCACTGATATAGTAGAATCTATTTTAGGTAAATATTTAAAAATTTCAATGGATAAAGCAATTATTATGGTAGATGGCGCAGTTGTTGTTTTAACGGGGTTAGTATTTGGCGTAGAACATTTAATATATGCCTTTGTAATATTAATCTTCCAAAGTATATATTCTAATCAATTTATGCTAGGAATTAAAGAAGATAAAATACTTTATATAAATTCTCGCAAAAATAAAGAAATAAGAAAGTTTTTAAGTGAAACTTATAATTATGGAATTACGATATTAAAAGGTAGAGGCGGATATAGTAATAGAAGTAATGATATATTAGTAGTATCTATTAAAAGTAAGTTTTATTTAGAAATTAAAGAAGTAATATTACTTATTGATAATAAAGCCTTTATTACTGTGTGTGATTCTTATGAAACGGTTTATGTTAATAAGGAAGAACGAAAGAATAAGAAAAAAAGTGATTTTAATTTAGAGGTTAATTAAAAAAAATTCACTAAGGGATTAGTGGATTTTTTTATTGAAAATTTATTTTAAATCAATAGTAGTTTCATTTTTACATTCTTCATTACTACAATTATCTTCTAATTCTTTATAATAGATTTTCGCTTGTTTATAATTATTAATATACATAATATTAGTAATCTCTTTAGCATTTTTAATATCTTTTAGTTTAATGTTAAGAATAGAGGCTACTTCGTTAGTTGTTAATTCTTTGTCATTTTTCATATCATAATAATAACTATAATAATTATTGAAACTTTCACTATGATAATACCAATTCTTAGTTGTTACTAAGATGTAGAGAATATCATTATTGAGTGTGTAGTCATAATTAGTAGTAACATCAAATAAAGTATAGGGATTATCTTCATTTTGTAAACCTTTTTCGACGGTGGAGATGGCCCATTTATTATCATCTAAAATCTTTTTATTAATAGATTTGGTAGTATCAGTATCTTTTAATATTTTAGGTAATATAACTTTTTCAACAAGTTCTAGGGGATCACCATTTTTAGGGTTAATATCATCATTAGTATTTTTTATAACTTTAATACCGTTATAAGCCTCACCTACAATGTTATATTCTGATTGACCAGAGGTTTGATTTTGGCTATTTTCATTATTTTTGTTGGAATTGTTATTTTCAATATTATTGTTTTCAGTTTTGCTACAATTATCGATATTTTTGCTATTTAATTCGCTATAAACGATATAACCAACAGTTATTACTAAAAGAATACTTAAAATAATAATTAGAATGTTTTTCTTATCTTTCATCTAAATAATACTCCTTTCTAGGATAATTGTATCATGAATAATTATGGTTAGAAATATTAATGTGAAGAAACTAAACAAGATAAATAAACTAAGCAAGATTTGGTTATGGCAGATGAAAATAATAATTTAAAGTTAAGGAATTAAAAATGTCTATTTAAAAATGTCTATTTATGGTTGAACCAGGAAATAGAAAAATAAGTATTTACTACTTGTAATTTAGAAAAAAATGTAGTAATATCTTAAAAGTATTAAATGGAAGTGGGTTTTATTTATGGATAAGATTATAAATATTGCAGTAGTAGCGCATGTAGATGCTGGTAAAAGTACTTTAGTAGATGCATTATTACAACAAAATGGAGTATTTAGAGATAATGAAGTAGTTCATGAGCAAGTTATGGATAGTAATGACTTAGAAAGAGAAAGAGGTATTACTATTTATTCTAAGAACTGTGCGATTAGATATAAAGACTATAAGATTAATATTGTAGATACTCCCGGACATGCGGATTTTTCTAGTGAAGTTGAAAGAATTATGCGTACTGTTGATACAGTTATACTAATTGTTGATGCGAAGGAAGGACCAATGCCTCAAACAAGATTTGTTCTTAAGAAGGCTTTGGAACAAAATTTAAGACCTATTCTTTTCATAAATAAGATTGATAAAAAAGATGCAAGACCTGAAGAAGTTGTTAATATGACTTTTGATTTATTTATGGAATTAAATGCAACGGATGAACAATTAGATTTTCCAATAGTTTATGGGGTTGCAAGAGATGGTAAAGCGACACTTGATTTAAATAATTTAACAGATAATATTTCACCATTACTTGATACAGTTTTAAAACAAGTTAAACCTTATGAAGGTAGTGTTGATGATACTTTACAACTTCAAGTTTCACAATTAGATTATGATTCCTTTATTGGTCGTTTAGGTATTGGTCGTGTTACTAAGGGTGTTGTTAAAACAGGTGAAATGGTTACTTTATGTCGTAATACTGGTGCGGTTGAATCTTTTAGAATTTCTAAGTTATTTGTAAACGAAGGTATTAAGAAAAAAGAAGTAAGTGAGGCTTACTATGGGGATATTGTAACAGTTGCTGGTTGTAAGGATATTTCCATTGGTGATACTTTATGTCCTCAAGGAGTTGTTGATCCTCTACCTCCTATTATTATTGAAAGACCAACTTTGTCAATGAACTTTATGGTTAACTCATCACCATTTGCAGGTCAAAGTGGTAAGTTCTTGACTTCTCGTCATATTAAAGAAAGATTAGAAAAAGAATTAGAAACTAATGTTGGTTTAGAAGTTGAAGAATTACCGGGGACTGATGGGTTTAAAGTATCTGGTCGTGGTGAATTACATTTATCAGTATTACTTGAAGAAATGCGTCGTGAAGGTTACGAATTATGTGTTTCTAAACCAGAAGTTTTATTTGAAGAAATTGATGGTCGTAAATGTGAACCTTATGAATCAGTAATCGTTAATACACCAAGTGATTATGCTTCTACTATTATTTCGGATTTACAAGAAAGAAAGGCTACTTTACTTGTTATGTCTAACGGAGAAGAAGGATATACGCATTTAGAATTTAGTGCCCCAACTCGTGGGTTAATTGGTTATAGAAGTGCCTTTATTACTAATACGAAGGGTGAAGGTATTATGGTTCGTTCATTTGATGAATATAAACCATATGCTGGTGAGATTAGAGGTCGTAAGAACGGAGTTCTAGTTTCAATGGAAACTGGTAAGGCTTTAGGTTATTCATTATATAACTTACAAGATAGAGGTCAAATGATTGTTGGACCAGGGGCTGATATTTATGTCGGTATGATTGTCGGTATTCATAATAGAGATAATGACTTAAATGTTAATCCATGTAAGAATAAAGAAATGTCTAATACCAGAAGTAAGTCGGCTGATGATGCCATTGCTTTAGTTACTCCTAAAACATTCAGTTTAGAAGAGGCTTTAGAATTTATCGAAGAAGATGAATATGTTGAAGTTACTCCAGCTATAATTAGACTTCGTAAGAAGATTTTAGATCCTAACGAAAGATTTAGAGTTAATAGAAAATAATAAGTATAAAGATTAGTATGGTTTTAAGTGTGAACTTGTCAATAAAAAGTAGACAGTAAAAAGATATTTATTTAAACCCTAGTTGAGTTCTATACTCAATTGGGGTTTTATAATTTAACGCGTAACTTGGTCTTAAGTAATTGTGGTCATATATAATGGCATTTATATAATCTTCAACTGTTTCATAATCTTCTTGGTTAAAATCAATATACATTTCTTTCTTTAACCAACCATTTTTAGATTCAATTATTGGATTATCTGTCGGTGTTCCTATTCTCGACATCGATCTTTTTATGTTATAATTTTTATGTGCATTATTGAATGCCACTGAGGAATATATAGTGCCTTGATCGGAGTGGAAAATCGTCTCTTGGCTTTTATATCCTCTTTTTATTTTGTCATTTAACATATCTTGTAA